>JAKBAP010000004.1:0-1667 GCA_021808995.1 Planctomycetota bacterium
GCGGGGGTGGTCGTGGCCGAGCTCGCCAGCGGAGGCGCGGGCGGCGGGATTTCGCGGTTCGGGTTGGGGTGATGATGGAACGCGCGGCTGATTTGCCGCTCGAGTCGGCGGATCGACGACTGGGTCTGGCGATGGATGCTATAGGTCCCAAGGTTGGTCAGGACCACCGAGGCGAGCGAGGTGAATCCCCAGGCGAACGCCCCCGCCACGCAGAGCAGGTTGGGGATCAACGCCTGGCCTCGGGCCGCGCGGATTCCGCGTTCGTGAATTCGCGCGATGTCCCAGGTTTCGGCCAGCCCCTCGCCGATCCGCCCCACGAGCCAGATCGAGGCGGTGTTGTCGGCGTTCACGGGGTTGTCACCGAGATGTGAGAATGACACCTGGGCGAGCTCGGCGATCCGAGGATCGATGTCGCGGTCGCCGACATAGGCGACGCGGCGGCCCCTGGCGCGGAGATTCTCGAGCAATCGGACCTGGTCGTCGACCGAGAATCCGCCCGCGTGAAAATCGAGGTCGAGCGCGCCCGAGAGCGCGGCCGCCTGGGCGAGCGGGCGGCTGGAGACGAGCCCAACCTCGATCCCGCGCTTGGCCTTGAGCCGGGCGATGGCCGAGGCCGCCTCGAGCTGATCGGACCGATGGAAATGAATCAAGCCCGCGATGCGTCCATCGACCCCGACCATGAGGGATTGCGGCAGGGAGTCGCCCCCTCCCCCGGCGGGTCGTGATCGAGCATCGGTGGTCGCGCCCAGGTCGCCGACCTTGATCCAGTGTCCCTCATGCGGGAACGCGATGTCGGGAACATAATCGCGAGGCACGACACGGGGCGGCTCGACGCCCCTCAAGCGGCACGCTCGCCGCAGCGCGCCCGCGCGGTCGCAGCCGAGCTCCCCGAACGCGGCGGCCGCCAGGGCGAGCACGTTGTCGTCCCCGCGCCCGTCAAAGACGCGCGTCATGCCGACCTCGAGCCGGCCGCGCGCCAGGGCGGGATGGTCGTCAAGGATCAAGAGATCGACCGCTCCGAGTCGCTCAAGAGCGCCCGCCTCGCGAATCAACACCCCGTGGCGGGCACAGAGGGCGACAGCCTGGAGCGTCTCCAGGGGATGCGCGATGCCGACACCGGTCGCGTAATCGGGGCGCAGAATCGCTCCAGCGGCCGTGACATCCCCCAGCAGCATTCCCATCCCGGCGAGCGCCAGCGTGGGGGTAACCGTTCGGTCGGCGAACGACTCGCCTTGGGGGGTCGGGGCGTGCGTTCCCGCCGAAGGTGTCGTCGCGGCCAGGACCGCCCGGCCCAAGAGGCTCGCCCGACTCTCCGCCGCCGAACGCTCCACCTCGATCCGCGCCTGCCCGGCGACCAGAGTCGAGCCCGCCAGGACCAGGTCGCCCGATGTCGCCCGAGACAACCCTCCCCGGCCCGTCACGATCCGCTCGTCAAGGAGCCCCCAGCCCTCGACAATCCGGCCGTCGGCGGGGATCGACTCACCCTCGCCGACCACGAAGACGTCTCCCGGCTTGAGATCCTCAATCGCGATCTCGAGCACGCCCCCACCATCTCCAGCCGCCAGGCGCGTGTGCCGGGGCTGGTCGAGGAGTTCACCCAGAAGACCCGCCCGGGCCGCGGTGAGTGAATCGCGATAGGCCCTCTTCCAATAGACCAGCATCCACGA
>JAKBAP010000004.1:1677-37254 GCA_021808995.1 Planctomycetota bacterium
AGGGCCGCGCGGATAATGCCCGTGTACAGAACCGGAAGACCGACTCGGCCTCGTCCAAGCTGTCGCACGGCCGCCCGGAGGGTCTCGAGATTCGACCCCACCAGCAAAAGCGCGCACGCCGGCAAGAGCGCGGGAACGGACGTTTGCCCGATCACGGCCAGCACCACCGACGTATTCGCAAGAGCGAAGCCAGGGGACTTGGGCTCATCACCCCCCCCCGCGAGGCTCGAACGGTGTCTGGCGCGATCAAGCGCCTCCATGATCCGACTCAGCGTGGTCTGGGCCGGGTCGTATTCGATCAGAACGCACCCCGTCGTCTTGCTCGCGACCGAGCGAGTCACGCCAGCCGCGTCCCGCGCCGCCATGCGAACCCGCTCGAAGGCCCCCCTGTCCTTGAGCAAATCCTCATGGCGAAGGCGGACCCGTCCCGGCCGCTGATGAACCATCGCCCAGGTGGTCAGGCTTGAGCCGATCCGGCGCACGGTAACCCGAGGGCGATCGACGATCAGGTCCCGCACGATCGAGCCGGCCGAAACGGCCGCCGTCGAGTCCGCTCCGCGAATCGTCTGGGCCAGGCGCTCGAGCAAGACGAGCAGCCTGTCGGCCGCGACGGGAACCACCAGGGCCTCGCCGAGATCGCGGTTAATCTCAACGCTCGCGACCTCGGGAAGAGCCAGGACTCGCTTGAGGAAGAGCGTCCCGAGCTCAGCCAGCCGAGACCCAAACACATCCGCGTCGCGCACGACGACCCCGCCGGCCCCCGAGGGCACGACCGTGGAAACTACCTTGGCCGCGAGCGCGAGATCGTTCACGGAACCTCCATTCGTGGGGTTCGGGACGAGGAGACGCGGAAACGAGCTCACTCGGCGACAAAGGGACGCAGCGATCCGCTCTCGACCATTTGCTCAAGCATCGTGGCGATCTCGCTCTCTTGACGGTCGAAGACGTTGAATACCATGCGCAATTGGTGCCGCCGCCGCTCGACTTCGTAACCGAAGTAGAGCAGGCCGAGCGTCCCCACGATAATCGTTGTGATCGAAACTTCCTCGCCGTTCATGGAACCTCCCAGGCCGATGGGGACGAAAATCATAGGAGCTCCGTGGTGGTCTCTCGCAAGACCCGGATCATGCCGTCTAGTCCCTCGCGATAAAGCTCCTTACGCACCGCCCGGTCCATCGGGACGACCGTGCGGTTCAAGGCGATGAAACGCAACAGCTCTTGCAGCCGGGCGAGCGCCTGCTCGGGGCTCTTGACCAGCCCCAGGTTGAGCCGAAAGCCGCGATAACCCCGATCCTTGCGCTCCGAGGGCGCGTAGCGATCATAGACCAGGATGATGGGGTCGTGCCCGATCAACCGGGGAGCCCCCTTGATGAGCTCGATCGATTGTTGCTTCGAGAGAATGTAGATCGAGTCTTGTTTTTCGAAGGCCGCCAGGGTGGTAATGTGCGAGTGAACGACACTGGCGACCGCGCTGTTCCAGCCGGAGTCGATCAGGAAGATGTCAAACCGTTTCGCCGCGGGATCAGGCGCTACGTCGGTGGAAGCGAATCGAAGATCGAGATCGACCTTGGGCGGCGATTTCCGCTTCTCGCCTTTCTCATGCTTTTCGCTCTTGTCGGCCATGTCGGGTCCTCGGATTCGCGGGCCAGGAAGAAGGCTCAGAGATCGAGCTCGGTGGCGACGCTCTCAATAAAGTCCACGGCCTGACGGCGATTGGCCTCGGTGGCCATCATCTTGGCCGCCAGGCTGAGCTCGGCGTCGACCACCATTCGTTCGTGCGTGAACCGGACGATGAACGAGATCCATCGCGCCTTGATGACGAGCTCGGGCCTGTCCGCGCGCCACTCGAGCTCGGTTGGCGTGGGGATCTCGTTCCTGCGCTGGTGAAAGGCCGCCTGAATCGCCGCGCGAGCGGGTGCGTCGATCGGGCGCTTGATCGGCCGTTCATAGAGCGTTTCTCTCCAGGCCATACGCTTGCCTCAATTCCTGGGAATGGCGTTTCTCGGCCTCGAGCTCGGCGATCTTGCGAAGCGGGAGCATCCCGTTGCCAAGCGCGGCCAGGGCCGCCACGTTGTTGGTGACCACCGACGCCATGATACCGAAACCCAGCGAAAAAACTCCGATGATACACGCGATATTCGGGGCCAGGATCAACCGCCAACTCCTTCTCACATTCTGATCCAGGTCACGCGCGATGTCGCGGAGGTCACAGAGCTTTGACAAGCCCTCCTCCAGAAACACGATATGGGCCGTGTCGGTCGCGATCGACGAAGCACCTCGCAGCGAAATCGAGACGTTGGCTTGCTTGAGCGCGATCGAGTCGTTGATGCCATCTCCCACGAAGCAGACCTTTTTTCCCTCCTTTTGCAGGGCGATGACATGGTCGGCCTTGTCCGCGGGCAACACCTGGGCGAAATAACGGTCCATGCCCAGCGATTCCGCCAGCCGCCGCGTCGGTGCCTCGTGATCGCCCGAGATGATCGCGATGTGCTTGATTCCCCGCTCGCGAAGCCCCTTGACGATCGCCTTCACCTCCGGGCGAACCGCCGCGTGCAACTCTAGAGCGCCCCCAAGCGCCCCGTCGACCGCGACCATCACCATCGTGTGCCCCTCGCGATGAGCCTGGGCAAGCCCCTCCTCGATATCCGGCGGGACTGGAACCCCCTCCAGATCCATGAACCGTCGGCTGCCGACCTTGATCGTTCGGCCCATCACCGACACCGTGATCCCATAGCCGACCTTGTATTGGGTGTCGTCGGTCGGGGGCAATTCCAGGCCCAGCTCCTGGGCCTTGTGCAGGATCGCAAGCGCGATCGGATGATGAAACCGCCGCTCGGCCGCCGCCGCGTACAACAAGATCCGCTCGGGCTCGAACCCCTCCGCCGCCAGCATCCGGCCCACTTCAGGGCGTTCGCGAGTCAGGGTGCCTGTCTTATCAAACAAAACGGTGTCGACCTCGTTCATGAGCTCAAGCGCGCGCCCATCCTTGACCAGGATCCCCTTGTTGGCGCAGAGCGCCAGCGACGACAGCATCGCCAGCGGGGCGGCCATCCGAATGCCCGTGCCAAAATCGCTATTAAGCACCGCGACAGCACCCCCAGGACCCATCGTCGCCATCCCCAGAGCCCCCACGGCCAGCGTGGGAATCACCGCCTTGTCGGCCAACCGCTCTCCCTTGTGCTGCGAGCTGAGCTTATAACCGGCCGTGTCGTTCAAGATCCGGCTGATCTTCGCCGAGGCCGTGTCCGAACCCGATTTCTCGACCTCCACGAAAATCTTTCCCGCCACCATCAACGTCGCCGCGAAGACCCGGTCCCCCACTCCCTTTTCCGCCGGCGTTGATTCGCCCGTGAGGGCATGCTGGTCAATTACCGCCATCCCCTGGGCGATCACGCCGTCGACCGGCACCACCTCTCCCGTGTTGACCACGATCGTGTCGCCTGGCTCAAGCCGATCGAGCGACACCTGGACCTCGACCCCGTCGCGATACAGCCACACGTACCTCGGCTGCTTGCCAAACGCGTTGAGCAACAGCTTCTTCGAGTTATCCTGGGTCCGCTTGACCAGCACCTGGCCGAATCCAAGACACCAACACAGAACCGCCCCGGGAAAGATCGCCATCGTGCCCAGACAACCGACAACGACGATCGCGTCCAGGACATCGACCCCCAGCCGACGCTCCTCGAACAACACCGCCCTGGCGCTCTTGAAGGTCGGAATCGATGTATAGGCAAGCAACAAGGCCGACGCCGGCAAGAGCCCCGGAACCGCGAACTGGGCCACCGCCGCCAGCGGCATCGAGACCGTGCAAAGGGGCAAATGCAGGTCGGGTTTGTCTTTCTCGGCCGGGTGCTCCGCGGATGTGATCGCCGACTCGAGGATCTCGATGATCTGATCCCGTGAAAGCTGCCTGGGATCATATTGCACCAGGACGGTGCCAGTCAGGGAGCTGGTCTTGTAGTAGTCGATCCCCAGCACGCTCATCAGCTCGCGCTCGATCGCCTGGCAGAGCTCCCCCTTGCGATGAAGGGCGGGGTTCTTGAGCCGGAGCCGACCAGGCAGCTCGTGCTTGATCTCCCAGTGCGTGACAATCGCGCCATGGCGAAAATAGCGGATCGCCCCCTTCGAATCCCGCACCGGGCTCACCGAGGTGATCGTCACGCCGAGAGGCTCGGGCACGGCCGGCTTGCCATTCGCGGCGGCCTTGCCATTGGTCCCGGCGTGGACACCATTCGTACCGTGGACGCCGTTCGACCCCGCGTGAACGCCATTCGTGCCCGCGTGAACGCCATTCCTGCCGTGGACTCCATTCGCCGCCGAGCCGTTCTTGGACTCACGGGCCGGATCCAGGATGGCGGAGACGCGTTTGAGAACATGCTGGAGCGAGTAGGTCTTGGCACAAAACCCGATCTCAGCGCGAGGGGTTTCGCTCGAGCCCACTTGGCTGCTGATCGTGACCTCGTCGACCTCGGGTGCCTGAAAGATTCGCTCGAGAAACCGCCGGCAATCCGGGTGGCCGGGCTCGGCGAAAAGCTGGCGGCTCTCAAGTTGGATCCGACCACGAGCGGGAAACCGAATCGCAAGGTCCATGGTGTGTTTCGCTTCGTTCTCGAGACTAGGATGCCACGAACGGAGGCCCAATCAGCGCGCGAAGGCCCCCGCCGTCGTCATACGGATGACGCGGAGCCGCATTTTCGCGAGCGTCGCAGGGGTGTTGTGAAGGACCGAAAGCCGCCCGCCCGAAGCGATCGCGGCCAGTGTGAGCAATCAGACCGTTTGCGATTCGACCGGTCCCGCGTCCTTGGGGGTTTGCTTCATCTCGGCCATGGCGTCCTGGACGGCCTCGACCCGTTCGGCGACGTGGCGGGCCACTTCGGAATAAGAATCGCCGACGGCCGAACTGGCACCCGCGATCCCCGCCGCGATAATGGGACCCAATTTCTCCTTGAGCAATGGCAGATTGGCCCCAAAGGCGGCCCCGACCGCCGCCCCCGCGGCGAAAAACAGCATCTCGGACTTGGTCACCGGCATCGCGTTCGGCCTCCCCTTCCGAAAAGACTCGCGGCAAGGGTCTTGTCCATCCCTTGCCATCACCAAGGCACGGGGCAATTCCCCCAGGCCACGGAACCCGTGAATTCAGACACCTTCATGTTACGTCCTGGGTCAACCACCGGTTCAGAGCATCCGCGCATTACCCCTCGATTCGTGCCCGCCGATCAGCGAGGTCCCGGAGATCATCAACTCTCGAGGGGCGCGGGGGGTTCCACCATCGGTCGACTCTTGATCTGGTCGATGGCGTCCCGAGCGGCCTTGGCCCCGTCCACCAGTCCATTCACCATCGCGTTTTCAGTCGGGATCGATCGCGCCAGGAACACCGTCGGAAAGACCACTCCGTACGAAAGGCTGTAACTCGTCGTGTAGACAAGCCGCGACACGAACCGGCCAAGGACTGGAAGCGACCTCTCCACCGAGGCCCTGGCGTCGGAGGCCCCATCCTTGGCAGCCTGGAGCGCCGTCTCCATCGCGTCGGCCACGTTTTTCAAAGGATCGCTCGACGCGGCTTCGGTGGCAACATTCTCAGACATGGATCAGCACCCCTTGCGTCTATCGTTTGATGTCCAACGCTCCGGCAACATCCCGGGCGTCCCGTGCTCCTTCGGGTTTTCACGTTCTCCCGTGTCTTCCCTGGAATCGCTTTGAAAACGCACCAGTCTCAAAGATGCACGACTCATGCCGCCAGTATGATAATTCAAGCTTCCACAAACAGACTCTTCGATTCCCTTGCTGTAAGTTAATATGGGAACTCTAGGTAGTCAAGTATAAATCAGTGAGTCGCCAAGGTTTTCATGCCTTTCGCGGTTGGGGAAAATCGGCGGCACGATGCCATTGGGCTTAATATAGCTCGGGTTGGGACCGAAAGCGGCGGCCTGTCATTCAACCTTGAGAAAATAAAAGCCAACGCCGAGCATCAGGAAGACGGCGACGAGCATGGCTCCTTCGAGCCAATCGGATTCGCCGTCGAAGGTGATGTTGTTGACCAGGATGACGGCGATGGCGACCGCGACGATTTCGAGCCGGGTGAACAGCAGATCCATGGGCGTGGAAGTGAACAGGCTGGCGAAGATGAGGGCAGGCGCGACGAGCAGGGCGATTTGGGTGGCCGCTCCGATGACGCTTCCGACGACCAGATCCATCTGATTCTTGCGAGCGAACGTGATGGCGTTCATGATGCTCGAGACGTTGCTGACGGAGGCCAGCAGGATGATCCCGGCGAAGACCGCGTTGAGGTGGAGCATCTTGGTGGCCGGTTCGAGCGAGTCGGTGAGGATCTCGCTCACGAAGGCCAGCGCGAGGGTCGCGCCCGCCAGATTGAGCAAGGCTCGTTTCCAGGAGCCGGTCTGGGCGAGATTGAGCTCGCGGGGTCCGGCGGTTTCGAAGAGCTTCCGGTGGGTGGCGAGCGTGTAAATCAGGCTAAGCCCGTAAACAAGGAGGAGGATGAACGCGATTTTTCGGCTGATTTCGTGTTCGGCGGCCGGCGAGGAAAAGTGGAAAAGCGCGGGTACCATCAGGCCCACGACGGCGAGCATCATCAGGGTGGTCGACATCCGGGCCGACCGGACGTTGAACCGCTGAACCGGGTGGGTGAGCCCCCCCACGAACATCGCCAGGCCGAGGGTGAGCAGCAAATTGCCCAGGATCGAGCCGGTCAGCGACGCCTTCACGACCTTGAGCAGGCCGTTCTTGAGCGCGAAAAAGCCGATGATGAGCTCGGGCGCGTTGCCCATGGAGGCGTTCAAGAGCCCCCCAAGTGTCGGCCCGATGTGGACGGCCAGTGATTCCGTCGCCCCACCCACGATTTTCGACAGGGGCACGATCGAGAGCGCGGCCGAGCCGAAAACCAGGATCGGGCTGGCTTTGGTCCACCACAAGACCGCCGCGATCGGAATCATGATTAACAAAAGGTTGAGCGTCAGCTTGACCGGCGATTCCTTCATTCCGATTGACTTTCTCTAGTCATCGAGACCGCGACCGGGCATCCGAAGGGATCTCACGCGAATCGCTATAAAACCAAAACCTCTCGCATCGCCCTGGAGGACTCAAACGACACGATCCTAGGACCGATTTCACCTCTCGTCAGTCTCCATGATAGCGACAGGTTCGACAATCCTTTGATGATTCGCTCCAAGGGCGTCATTTTGGTGAACGGTCCCCGATCAGGCGAATGAGGAGAGCCCCGGCGCTGACATTCAGCCTGTCACCGAGGAGATCTCGCGATCGCCCATCGATTCCCGGTGAGCGGCCATGTTATCCTCGAAAAGTTGAATGAAAAACCTGAAGCGAGGTTGTGATTGTGTCGTCGACTCGCGAACTTCCGCTCCCAAGCCGAAGACCGAAGCCGGCTCGAGCGTGTCTCGCTAACCTTCCAACCCCAAGCCTCGCGCGGCGAGACCGCCATGGAGAGCCCATTCATGCCGACGTTCGTGCTAACCGATGTCTCGGGCGACATCTGGCAAGAGACCTTCGCCGTGGACCCGACGGCGATCGGGCTGGGCGATCAGCCCCCCTGGCGCGTGACCAAGCAGCGGCTCCGGGGGGGGCGTCGTGACGGGGTCGACCTGGTGGTGGTCGACAATGGCCTGCTGCGGTTTTCGATCATCCCCACGCGTGGGATGGGGCTCTGGAACGGCTCGTGCGGGGGCGACCGGCTGGGCTGGGATTCGCCCGTCACCGACGGACCCGTCAACCCCATGTTCGTGAATCTCGCCGCCGACGGCGGCCTGGGCTGGCTCGACGGCTTTGATGAGCTCCTGGCTCGCTGCGGCCTGGAGAGCAATGGCGCGCCCTATGAGGAACGGCCCTCGCCAGCCGGACCCGCGACCATGCACGGCCTGCACGGACGCATCGCCAACATTCCCGCTTCGTATGTCGCGGTCCACATCGATCCCAGGCCGCCGCACGAAATCACGATCGAGGGCCGGGTCGACGAGACCCGACTCTTTGGGATGGGCGTCCGCATGGAAACCCGAGTCGCAACCGTCCCAGGTTCGAGCCGGCTCGTGGTGTGCGACCAATTCGTGAATCTCAAGGACCATCCCATCGAAATGCAGGTCCTCTATCACTGGAATTTCGGTCCCCCCTATCTGGGGGAGGGCTCCCGGTTCGTCGCGCCGGCCCACGCCGTCGTCCCACGCGATCAAGCCGCGACCGCGGCCCTCGCGGAGTACGACGCCTATCGACCCCCCACGCCAGGATTTCATGAACAAGTCTTTTTTCAAGAGCTCATCGCCGACCCCACCACCGGCGAAACCCTCGCGATGCTCAGGAACCCCGAGGGCGATAAGGCCGTCGTCCTGCGATATCGGCTCGACGAGCTCCCCTCGTTCACGCTCTGGAAAAACACCGGGGGCCTCCGCGACGGCTACGTCACCGGGCTCGAGCCCGGCATCAATTACCCCAATCCACGCCCTTTTGAAAAAGCGCGCGGACGGGTCGCGATCCTGCCACCGGGGGGACGGCGGCAGGCGCGGATGATCCTAGACTTTCTGGCCACGGAGCAACAGGTCGCCGCCGTCGAACAGGAAGTGGCTCGGCTTCAATCGCTGGGCCCCAAGGTCGTCCACCCCGCGCCGATCGAGCCCTATGCCTCGGCTTGATGAGCGACCCCAATCACGCCTCGGACGGCCGCAGCAGCCGAAGCGCGTTGAAGACGACGAGCACGCTGGTGCCGACGTCGGAGGCGACGGCGATCCACAGGTTCGCGAACCCAAGCACGGCGGCGATCAGGACGGCGACCTTGACGACGAGCGCGATCGCGATGTTTTGACGAATCCGCGCCAGCACTCGCCTCCCGTGTCGGATCAACCAGGGCAAGCGGCCCAGGTCGTCGGCCAGGAGGACGATATCGGCGGATTCGAGAGCGGCCCCGCTCGAGACGCCCCCGAGCGCGATCGAGACCTTGGCCGCGGCGAGGGCGGGCGCGTCGTTGACGCCGTCGCCGACCATGCCGGTCGGGCCATGATGGGCGTCGAGCTCGGCGATGGCCTGGACTTTGTCGGCGGGCAGCAGGCCGGCCCGTTCCTCGCTCACCCCAAGTTCGCGGGCCACCGCCGCCGCGGTCCGAGCGTTGTCGCCGGTGAGCATCACCGTACGCAGGCCCAGCCCCTGGAGCTCGGCCACCACCCGAGCGGCCTCGGGGCGCGGTCGATCGGCCAGCCGGATAAACCCCAGCGGACCCGACGACGCGGAAACCGCGACCGCCGAGCCAACCGAATCCTCCGCCTTGTGGAGCTCGTCGTGAAAATCAGGCTCGCACATGCCTAATTGATCAATATAACGATGGCTCCCGAGATAATACTCGACGTCCTCGACCCATCCCAAAGCGCCCAGGCCTGGGATCGCGCGGTAGCCGTCGGCGATGGGGACCACGAGCTCGCGGGCGCGGGCGTGGCGAGCGATCGCCTTGCCCAGGACATGCCCACCCCGATCGCCCAGCGCGGCCGCGATCGAGAGCAACCGGTCCTGGCCGCCCGCGCCGGCCGCGCAGACGACCTCGACGACGTCCGGCCGGCCGCTCGTCAGTGTCCCCGTCTTGTCAAACGCGATCGCGCTTAAGCGCCCGACCTGCTCGAGATATTCGCCTCCCCGGATCAAGATCCCTCGTCGCGCCGCCGCCGCCAGGCCGCACACGATCGCCACTGGCGTCGCGATCACCAGTGCGCACGGGCACGAGATCACCAGCACCACCAGACCCCGATTGACCCACTCCCTCACCACCCCCGAATCCAGACCAGACCACCCTGAGCTCACCATCGTCCAGACCAAGGGCAAGACCATCACCAGCAGCGACACCGCCACCACGATCGGGGTATAAACCGCCGCGAATCGCGTGATCCGTCGCTCCACCCCCGCCCGACCAGCCCGCGCTGACCGCACCTGGTCCACGACCCGCGCGACCACCGACTCGCTCACCGGGCCGTCGGCGCGGACCTCGAGAGTTCCCTCCCCATTCACGGTCCCCGCGTGCACGAAATCCCCAACCTCGCGCGGGGTCGGAACCGACTCGCCCGTGATCGTCTTCTCATCGACGCTCGATCGACCCACCGTCACCTCGCCATCCACGGGGATCACCTCGCCGGCGCGAACCAGCACGCGATCGCCCCGAGTGATCGCGCTCGCGGGGGTGGCGCTCGTCCGGCCGTCATCTCCGATCCGCTCGGCCATCGTTGGCGCGACCTCCAAGAGCGCCCGCACCGATCGCCTGGCTCGCTCAAGCGAAAACGACTCCAGCAGCTCGGAGAGCCCATACAAAAACGCGACCGTCGCCGCCTCGTCCCACTCGCCCAGGCAGACGGCCCCAATGACGGCCAGACTCATCAGCACGTCGATATCGAGGCGCGCTTTGAGCGCGTTCCGAATCGCGCGGGGGAAAAGCCCGACCCCGCCGATCGCGATCGCGAGTCCGTAACACACCTCGGTCAGCCGATGCTCGACCGACGATTCGAGACCCAGGGTCTCACCCCAGGAGGCGACACTCAGCGCGGACAGGAGCGCGACCCCCGACCCTGCCGTCAGGACGAGTCGTTCGTGGCGCGACCACCACGAGGCCGTTGGCACCGGGATGCCCTGCTTGGTCGCGCGCATCCCGGTTCGGGTGGTGATGACCGCGATCAGCCGATCGGGGTCCGTGAGCTCGGGGTCGTGGTCGATGGTGAGCGTGCCGTGGATCAGGTCAAACGAGAGCCCGGCGATCCCTGGCTCTCCGGCCAGGGCTTGGCGGAGGGTCTCGATCTCGTTCGGGCAATCCAGTCCGGGAATCCCCAGCGTACAGCGGTCCTCGCTCATTCCACCCCCCGTGAGCATGCGCGCGAACAGGCTGACCCAGCATGGGCCAGCGAGCAATTATAGCGCGAACCCGACTTCGCGTGAACACGAGCGTCGGTGTTCGGGGATTGCCAGGGCGATCCGCGGAAATCCTGGCGGTCGAGATTCGTAAGCCGGCTCATCGAGAACGAATCTCAGCCTTGAAAAAGCGCGCGGATCGGTTGACCATCGGCGATGCGGTAGGGGCGGCCGGCGAGGTCCTGGATCTCGCTCGCGGGGTCGAGGCCGAATCGCTCAAAGAGCGTGGCCGCCAGATCCCCCGGCGTGACGCCGTCATAATCGGGATACGCGCCGAGCTTGTCGCTGCCTCCATGGGTCGTCCCGCCGCGAACCCCGCCGCCGGCGAGCACGACGCTATAGCAAAACGGCCAATGATCGCGGCCGGCGCTCGCGTTGACCTTGGGCGTGCGACCGAACTCTCCCATCGAGATCACCAGTGTTGATTCCAGCATGCCGCGTGATTCGAGATCCTCGACGAGAGCCGAAAACGCCCGGTCGGCCGGCGGCAAGAGATCGTTCTTGAGCCGGCCAAAGACATCCGAGTGCGCGTCCCAATTCGCGAGCTGGCCGTTGTGCTGGCCGTCATGCACCGTGACGAACCGAGTACCCGCCTCGATCAGCCGCCGAGCCAGGAGCATGCTCTGGCCCAGTTTGGTTCGGCCATAGCGGTCGCGCAGTCGGGGATCCTCCCGGCGGAGGTCGAAGGCGACCTTCACCTCGGGCGATCGTAACAGCCGAAAAGCTCGATCCTTGTAGACATCGAGCGCCAGCCCGCCCGTCGATTCGGCGCTCCGCGAGGGGTCGTCGATCAACCGGAGGAGCGATTGGCGATCATCCAGGCGTCCGAGCGAAACGTTGTCCGGGAGCTCCAGGTCGGGGAGGTGAAAACCCTCGACATTCGGGTCGTCCGAGACCTGCAACGGGTTGTGGTTGGAGCCCAGGAATCCCGCGAGCTGGCCCGGCAGCATCACGACGTTGTACATCACGTGCGGCAGCGCCACCCACGTTGGCAGCCCTTTTCGCCCCACGAGTTGCCGAGAGAGCACCGAGCCCAGACAGGGGGGGTCGTTACGATCGTTTCCCAGGAGCTCAAGGTCCCCCTTCAAGGGGTTTCGCCCGCATAGGGTCGCGAACGCGGCCGCGTTGTGGTTCGTCATCGGATGGTGCATCGCTCGGATCACCGCCATCCGATCCCGCACCCGCGCCGACAAGGGGAGATGCTCCGAAACTCGCAGCCCGGGCACCGAGGTCGCGATCGATCGAAATTCTCCCCGAATTTCGCGAGGGGCGTCGGGCTTCATGTCCCAGGTGTCGAGATGACTCGGCCCCCCGTAATGAAAGAGCAGGATGCACGATCGCACCGGCCCCGGCCGCGAACGCTCCTCGGCCCTTAAAAGCCGAGCCAGGTTCAGCCCCCCCAGGCCCGTCAGGCCGCCAACCCGCAATAACGACCGCCGCGACAGTCCCGGCGATCGCGGCGGACCCGATCGTGATCGATCGCCCATCATTCCCCCAAGTCCTCAATCCGTTTCCGTGGCATCACAAGTCGACCCGCCTCGCCCCGAGACGCTTGTTAAACTTTGGTTAAACAGTAACCCGGGAACGTCATGATCGCAATCCCATCGCAAGGGAATCCCCTTGTGTTGGGGCGTGGGTTTGAGTCTGATACGGCTAGGAATCCTTGATTTTAAGATCCGCCCGCGAGGAAGCCCGGGGACGCGAGGCAAGGAGTCGCTCTTGGCTGAATACTACCTGGTGCGCCATGGGGCGATGGGGCGAGTGGGCCGGTTCCCCGCCATGACGGGATGTCCACCTCTTGAGCGAGGAGGGCTCGTGGTGCTCGAAACGAGCCGGGGCCGCGAGCTGGGTGAGGTGTTGGTCGCGCTCGAATCGGTCTGGTCGGGCCTACCGGCGGCGGATCCCAGCGACACGCATGGAGTGCTTCGGCCCGCGGATGCCGAGGATCTGCGCCGGGGCCGCATCGACGAACAAACTCGCTCGGACCTGTTGGCGCTCGGCCAGGGGTTGCTCGCGAGCGAGGATTGGCGGGCGGTGCTCGTGGATGTTGACGTTTTGATTGATGAACATACCGTTGTGTTTCATTATCTTGGTCCGAGGCCTCCGGATGGCGCTCGGCTACGGGCGCGTTTTCGGATGGAATACGATCTCGAGGTGCATCTGGAATCGATTGGCGAGGAAGAGATCGATCACGAGTCCGCGGCGGGATCTTGCGGCCAAGGCTGTGGTGATCGCGGCCCGCGTGACGGCGAAACCACGGGGGGGGGATGCGGGAGCTGCTCTTCCGGCTCGTGCGCGGTGGCCTCGCTGGTCGAAAAGCGAAAAAAGGCGACCTCCGGGAGCGCTCTCTAACGGGTCTGAGCCAGCGATCGCGAACCGGGTTTAGGGGATCGGGTCGGGTGGTTGCATCGGCTCTTGAGCAAAACGTCGATCGGCCCCCGAACCGGGTCAAAGGCGGCATCGCGTGAGTAAGCCCGTTGGTAGAAATCCGGGTTCGCCTGGAACGCGTACTCGAGTTGCTTGACCGCCCGCCCCAGGAACTCCGGGCGGCTCTTGGCGGTGACCGCGTAGGCGCGTGCGAGCGCGAGATGGCAGTTCCCTCGCCTCGCATGGATCGCGATCGCGAGATCGAGACTGCGTCTCGCGAGGTCGCGGCTTTCGTCGAGTTTGCCGTGGCTTAAATAGACACGTGAGGCGTTGAGGAGGCTGTTGATCAGCTCGGGGTCGTGTCTGAGATGGCCGATGAGACCAGGATGCTGGAAAATGGCGTTGAAATCCTGGGCGGCCTCGGGAAATCTCTGGTGTTCAACCTCCCAGAGGGCCCGATTGATTCGGGCGGGGATGTCTCCGGGCTCGAGCACGAGGATCTTCGTGTACTCGGCGGCGGCTAGGTCTTGCTCGCCCGAGCGCAGGATCCGGGTTGCCAGCTCGCCCCGGAAGTGGATGTCGTCGGGGTCGGTGTCGGGCCTTCCCCGATGGAGGTCGCTTGGGTCGTGACGAAACGTGGAGCGGGTCAGGTCATCCAGACCGGGAACGAGCGTGGGTCGGGAACCTCCCTCGGGAGGGCGAGCCTCTCCCAGGCTTCTTCCGGTACGCCAGTATTCGCTGGGGAGCCGGCCCGAGAGCATCTCGAACCGCTGGATGTCCTCGGAGAGCCCCGCGAGCTCGCCCGACGAGGCACGTACAAACGCGCGCGAGCCGTAAACCTCGGGATAATCGGGGGTGCCTGCCTGGGCTAAATCGCATTCGCTCAGGGCGTCGTCGAACTGACCCAGCTCGGCCAGACAGGCGGAAAGCCCCAAATGAAGGGCCGAGTTATTGGGCCAGCGGGCAAGACAATGACGCAAATGATCGGCCGCCTGGTCGAAACGGCCGAGCGCGAACGACGCCGAGGCCGCTCGGTAATGTCCCCAATACGATTCCCGATGGTGGACAAGATACCCCTCGAACAAGCCCAGCGCTCGGGCCAGTGGACCCGTCGCCGTGTTGTTGGAATCATCGGCCCCATCGTCGCGAGCGTCATACTCGGAGGCGACGCCCATCAGATAGAGATCGTGATCGGCCTGGCCTGGGATCTTGGCGGGCAATCGGTCGGGCCCACCCTTGCCGATCCCGACCAGCTTGGTCTCGAGGGATCGGGCCAGCAGATCATAGGCTTCGATCGAAACACCCTTGCTCACCTGATCGAGAATCGACAGCGCCCGTTCCCAGTCGGCCGGTGAATCGACGCGGGCCGCGAGCGCTCGGCAATAGCGGTAAGCCTGCTCGAGCAGCCAAAGCTCGACATCCTTCCGATCGGCGTCTGGCAACAGACGGACATCGTCGCGTTCACGCCAATCGCCGACCCCCAGGAGCTCGTAATCCTTGAGCGCGCGTTGGGCGATATCGACCACCCTACGATCGCGCTTCGCGATTGAATCGGATCGACCCAGGCCGGCACCCAGGAGATTGAGGCCGAGCCGCTCGCCAGGGCGCTGAAACCCATAAGCGCCACCTTGAAGGTCGCCGATGTACCAGCCCATTTTTTGCTGGGCGCGATCGGAGAGGGCCTGGAGTGAGACAAGGCGAGCGACGAGCACGGCGGCCGTGAGTCCGACCACGATTGTGATCGAGGCGGCGGTGAGCATGCGTTTCTGTCGTCTGATGAAGCGAGGGACGCGGTCGCCCATCAGCGAATCGGTGGCGAACGCCGGCGCGCGATTGGTCCGCCAGCGGTCGAGGTCGTCGGCCAGCTCGCGGGCGTGGTGGTAACGGCGGCTGGGATCGAGATCAAGACAGCGCTCAAGGATGGATCTCAGCCCTCGCGGAATGGATCGCCCCCCTTGGGTCGCGTGGCGAATCAGGTCGGCGGCGGAGATTTGCCTGGCCTTGGCCCAATCGGAGGCCCTCCGTGGCGCGGCCGGACCCGCGATCCCGGGGCGAGTGCTCCGAGCTGGCGTGATCTCAGGGAGCCGGCCGGTGAGCGCCTCGAGCAAAACCATCCCGAGTGAGTAGACATCGGCCCGATGGGCGTCGAAATCGGCCGAGGAATCGGCCATCGCGGACGATCCTGGTTGGTGAGCCAGCCGGGCCAGCCGCTCGGGTGCCATGTAGGCCAAGGTTCCGCCCAGCTCGCTCGACCCCCCCTCGGGCACGACCCGCGAGCCATCCCGCGCCAGATTGAAATCCAGCAACATCGGCGTGCCGTTATCGGTCAAGATGATGTTCGAGGGCTTGACGTCGCCATGGATGACGGCCTTTCGATACGCATGGTCGAGCGCGGCGGCCAATCGAGCGATCAGCCAGGCGATGGCTTGACCGTAAGACAGTCTCTCGAGGATTTCCCGGGCGGGCCGGGCGGTCTGGACGCTGGGATACTCCGAGGCCGCGACCGAATCCAGATCGTCGAGCAAGTCCCGGCCAGTGCTCGGCTCGACCCTGGCACGCCTGGCCTCAAGCACGGCGGCCAAGGTCGCTCCCCCCCAGAAGGGCATCCGGATGAGCTGAAAGACTCCGTCGTTGACGGGTTCCTGGGATTCGACCTCGACGATGTTCTCGTGACGGGCGCGGGCCAGAAGGTGAGCCTCCTCGCTGGGCCGCGTCGTGAGCTTGATCACGATCAGGCGGTTTTCCAGGTCGACCTGCTCCGCGAGGTAGACCCGTGCGAAGGCTCCCCTGCCCAGCTCTCGCTTAATAAGGTAGGCACCGATCCAATCTCCCCCCTCAGGCCACTCAGGCCCTCCCTCCTGGGGATCGACCAGCCGCTCCAGGAGCGAGGCGGGGCATTCCGCGTGCAGCTCAAGTAAGCGTCCCAGCGACCCATCAAGGTCGGGAAAACGCGCGAGATAGTCGCTCGCGATGGGAGCG
Source organism: Planctomycetota bacterium (assembly GCA_021808995.1). Classification (GTDB taxonomy): domain Bacteria; phylum Planctomycetota; class Planctomycetia; order Isosphaerales; family Isosphaeraceae; genus JAKBAP01. Next base: position 17,923 of record JAKBAP010000004.1, read on the forward strand.
CCACCGCTGGCCTCCACCAGGCAAAAGTCCCGATAGACGAGCTCGACCCGCCCCTCGGAATCGCTGGGATCGAGCCTGGATAGAAAGGCCCGAAGATCCGGGGATTCGCCGGTTTCCCAGGCAGCCGTGTAGGCGTCGATCACATCCAGCCGGGAATTCAAGCGCGACGAGCCCAGGGTTGGGTCCCGATGATCTGGCGACCCGCCCCCGACCGCGCCGCGCGCACTCGAGGATGATGGATGCACGATCATGATCGCCGCTCCAGCCGCGACCACGCGGCCTCAATGATCCGCCGCAGCGAGCGCTCGTCAACCTGGGTCTCGGCCGCGATGTCCTGATACGTCCACCCCTCCCGCCGCAGGCTCAGCACCTTGACCTCAAGGGGCGAACGCTCGGCGGTGAGTCGGGTAAAGCATTCCCGCTCAACAGCCGCCTGGCTGGGGGAAGGATCCGACGACGCGATTTCGAGCGGTTGCTCGCGATCCCCCCACCGCACGTACAGGCTTTCCTCGACCCGAACGCTGTATTTCGCCGTCCGTGTCAGCCGCCGATGCTGCTCCAGGACCTTGTTACGGACCACGCCTGCCAAATACTGAAGCAAATGCCGTTCGTTTTCGAATCCGCGCGTGTTTCCTTCGAGCTTGGGGATCACGCTCTTCCAGACCGCCTGAACAAAATCCACCGAGTCATACTGTCCGCGAATCTCTCGAGGCAGACGAGCGCGTACCATGATCAGGACTTCACGCTCATAACGCGTCAAAAACTCACCCATCGCGTCTCGATCGCCGCTCTTCGCGCGCGCCATCAGGTCCCGCAAGACTTCATCATCCGCCATGGCCCTCGCCCCCGCTGACATTCTCGATTAAGCAGCGAACGCCGGTCCTCGGCCTCTTCCACGCCTTGAATCCACTCCGATCAAAGCCCGGCCATCTCCAAAACTCTCCATGTCGACGGAGCCCTCGGACTTCCCCTTTTCTCACGCCCATCCATCCACCCGCGACGACTTCGACCCCCCCTAGTCCGACGCCGCCGGCCACTGGTCCCCATCCCAGATCGTCACGCCAGCCCCATTTATTAAACCTTCGCGGGGACGGCAAATCCAGCTTTTCTTTTTCCGGCACGCCAGATTCGAGTCACAATTACGCCAGATCAAACGTTTTATCCCATGAAAACCAAGACGATCAGAGCATTGCGGGAAGCACGCGGGCTCATCGTAACCTGTTTTTCCAAGGATGGTTACACCCTGTTTGCTTTGATCGTTTATCATTGGTTCGAGGACGGTTCTTGAGTCGCTCCAGGGTATTCCTTCGTGGATCACGCCTTACAAAAAAAAGACCGCCGGTTTTGAGCGGCGATTGCAACTCTTTATCTCACCAACGAACGATCGGCAACAACCCGCCACAAAAAATCCGCCGGTTTCGCGCTGGGATTGCAACTGAGAGTGTGAGCCCTGGAGACAGCCAGGGAATCGAGGATCGGAGGCAACCGCCCGAAGCGCCCGGGACGGTTGGGATTTCTCAAGGAGATCTGGAGGCGGAGAGTCGTTCCCGACTCTCGGGCCGAACGACGGGCGTTTCCAGGCCGGTGCAGGGATCGCGACGAGTGGACAACGACGTTGTTTGCCACATCCCATCGAGTGGAAGATCAAGGGAGTTTACCGCGATGACACGACTCCAGACGAGTGCCCAGGACGTTTCGAATGGTCTTCAGGTTTATCTGCGCGACATCAAGGACGACTCGCTGCTTTCGGCCGCCGAGGAGCGTGAACTGGCCGGCGCGATCGCTCAAGGGGACAAGGACGCCAGAACTCGGATGATTCAGGCCAATCTGCGGCTGGTGGTGAAGATCGCCCGCGACTATCTGGGCCGAGGGATGGTTCTGGAGGACCTGGTCGGCGAGGGAAACCTGGGGCTGATCCGGGCGACCGAGGAGTTCGACCCGGACTTTGGCACGCGGTTTAGCACCTACGCGAGCCACTGGATCAAGCAATCGATTCGCCACGCCTTGATCAACACGACTTCGACGATCCGCCTGCCGGCCCACATGGTGGGGCTGCTCACCAAGTGGCGTCGGGCGGAGCGGTCGCTGGCTCGCGAATCCGGCCGGGCCGCGAGCTTTGACGAGATCGCCACGTTCCTGGGACTCAGCGAGGCTCAGAAGGTCCTGGTGGAAAAGGCGTGCCAGGCGCGCCAGCTCAAGCTCGAAAGTGGCATGGGAGGGGAATTGGGTCGGTGGTCGCCCGATGATTCGCGTGACCCTAGCCTGGGACCCGACGCCGCGCTCGAGGCCGACGACGAACGCAAGATCCTGGCCAGGAGGATGAGCATGCTCGACCCCCGCGAGCGAATGGTCCTCGCCCTGCGCTATGGTCTCGGGGGCGAGACCCCGCTGACTCTCAAGGAAATCGGCCGACGACTGGGCGTGACCCGTGAGTGGGTCCGCAAAATCGAGATTCGCGCTGTCAGGAAGCTCGACACCCGCGACGACCAACCCCCCCGCGACTCGCGAGACGCCACGCCCGGACCCCGTCGCAACGTGGCATCCAGGCGTTCACGGGCGATCGCCGACCCTGCCCTCGCGGCCACCACCCGCGCCTTCCCCAACCCGCTTCGATCCCGCCGCGGTACCAGCGAGGGATCTCTCACGGGAGCGCGAAATCGCTGGTCGTGATCACAAGGCCCATGACGCCGGCCGTGACGAAGGAAGTCCCCCTTTGGAGTCATCGTCCTGGGATGAAGCCGTGGAACACTCTCGGCTTGTGTCCTATCCCTAGTTGAATTCCGATGCCGAGCGAGCCAGGCGTACGATTCGCCAGCCCTCGGTTCCGAATCGGATCTCGCGCTCGGCGAATTCCCAGATCACGAGTTTTTTATTCGATAGCAAGGCCGGCCTTCGCGCCAGGTCTTGCCGGACCAATGTCGACCCGCCCCCGTCGTTGACAATCGAGGCGAGCGGACGCCCGAGCTCACGCGCCAGATGCGCGATCAGCCCGGCCGCGCCAGGCACGTCGTGTTCATAGATGCGAAGGAAGCTGTCGCCCAGGATCAGGATCTCGGAATCCGGGCGATCCTCGTAGGGGGCTCCCGAATCCGATTGGACCACGCGCGAGCAGACGACCGACTCGGGAAGGAGCGAGCCCTTGATCGACGCCGATCGCAGCATCTCAACCAGATCGCCGGCGCGCTGGGCGACGACCGACCGCTCGGAATAGGCGTGATCACCCCTGGAGAGCACGCCCCCCGCGAGCACCTGTCGCGCGATGGAGGCCGCGGCCGCGTGGACCCCCGCGGGCGACCAGTGGGTGTCCCTCGCCAGATAAAGCCTTCCCGTGCCCGTGCGGCCCTGGTCCTGTTTGACGCGGCGAAACACCTGAAACAAGTCGACATGTTCGATGCCGTTACGATCGAGCTCGTCGAGTAGATGCTGGGTCTGTTCATTCACGACCACCCCCAGGCCCTGGGCCCGCCGGGTGAGCAGCTCGGGATAAATGCTCTCCTTATTGGGCACGGGCACGACCAGGAGACGAATACCGCGCGCCTGGAGTTGATCGCGGAACGACCGGATCGCGGGGAGGGGATCGGAGGAATCGCTCTCGGGACCAATCGCCGGGCGCTCGACCTCATAACGCACGCTTGGTCGATAGAAGAGCCATCCTTCGCGCCCCACGACGGCTTTTTCACCCGCGTCGTCGAGAAATCGCCACTCGGCGTACTGCATCCGCGGCCGAAGCCGCTGGATCACCAGGCTCGACGCCTCGAGCCCGTGCTCGTAGGCGTGCAGGTTACGAGCCGTCGGCGGCCTAAGGAAGAGCTCCAGCGCGCCAGGGGTCTCCCCGCGGCGAAGCTCGGCAACCGTCTGAATCACCCCCGGCGCGATGATCACGGCGAGGAAGCCGGCGGCCAGATAGACGTAAGCGCGACGGTCGATGGGCACGGATGGGAACCTAGAACTGGAAATAGAGAAACGGGTTGAACGACTGCGAGAACATCACCATGAGCGAGAGGCAAAAGAGCGGGTGCACGACGACGGCCTTGGGCCAGGTGATCTCCCGGCTCCAGTCATGCGCCTGCGTGGGCCAGGCGACGATCAGCAAGGCGACGGCCATGAAAACAAGCGTTCCGCGCGTGTACAACAAGGCGGGTATGAGCAACATTCCCGAGCCCGAGCCCCCCTGTCCCAGCATGGCACCCAGATAGGTGACGGCCTCGTGAAGCGTGGCCGCGCGGAAGAGGACCCACGAAATCACCACCAGCACGAACGTGGCCGCTACCCGGACCGGCCGCGGACTTCGTTGATACGCGCTACGCTTTCCCTGGAATCGCTCCCACGCCAGCAACACCCCGTGATACGCCCCCCACGCGACGAACGTCCAGTTCGCGCCATGCCAGAGCCCCCCCAGGAGCATGACCACGATCAGATTGAAATAGGTACGAACCGCCCCCCCCCGATTGCCACCCAAGGGAATATAGAGATAATCACGCAAAAAGGTGCTCAATGAAATATGCCATCGTCGCCAGAAATCGGTGATGTTCTCGGCCTTGTAGGGGGAATCGAAGTTTTTCAGGAATTCGAATCCAATCATTCGTCCGAGTCCGACGGCCATGTCGGAATAGCCCGAGAAATCGAAGTAGATTTGCAGGGTGTACGCCAGCGCGCCAAACCAGGCGTCGGGAGCGGAGAGGGACTGGGCTCCGAAGGCGGCGTCGGCAACCCGGCCCATGGCGTTGGCGAGCAGGATTTTCTTGGCGAATCCGAGGATGAACAGGGTGACGCCGGAGCTGAATTTTTCCAGGGTGTGGGTTCGGCTCACGAGCTGATCGGCCACGGTGTTGTAGCGGATGATGGGCCCGGCGACGAGCTGGGGAAAAAGCGCGATATAGCAGGCGAAATCCAGGAACGACCGGACGGGGGGGGCGGTTCCATGATGGACGTCAAGGGTATAGCTGAGGGCGTGGAACGTGTAAAACGAGATCCCGATCGGGAGCGTGATTTCGAGCACGTGAACCGGGCCGGCCCCAAGCCAAGCGAGCGCCTGGTTGAGGTTGATCTCGAGGAACATGAAATACTTGAAGAATCCAAGGGTGCCAAGGCTGACGACGACGGCGAACGTCGCGACCCAGAAGCTTAGCCGGCGGCTGATCCCTGGCTGGCCGATGATCCGTCCGCAGACATAGTTAACGACCGTCACCCCCAGCATCAGGAGGATGAACCAGGGATTCCACCAACCGTAAAAGAGATAGCTGGCGACGACCAGGAGGGCGTTGAGCGCGAGGCAAGTGCCCGAACTGGACGCGCCCACCCGGCGGCTCAGGTGGTCGACGGCGTGGTACGACGCCAGGACGAGCGGCAGAAAGTAAAAGACGAAAAGATATGTAGTAAAGACCATGCTCAGCCAGGCCATGTCGTCGGAGGGGAGGGTTGAATCGGCATGGGGGCGAGCGGCCGTTCAACCGCTGACCAGATCGGTCCAGACAGCCCAGTAGATCGGGTCGGGATCTTCCTCGAAATACTTATTGAGGATCGCGCCCGAGAACTCGTCGAGCATGGATCCATCGAGCGACATCCGTTCGACCTGGTCCTCGCGGAAGGTCTTGAGGTCGCCTCCGATGTTGGGGACGAGTTGATCGGCGGCGTCCGCGCGGGGTTTGAAGGGGTTGTAATGGCCGACGTAGATGGTCTGGCCCCTCACCGAGCCGCGGTGGACCTCGATGACCTGGTATTTCAGGACGGTCGCGTAGTTGTAGAGTTCGCGCTCGAAGATCGCCCCCTCGGGGATTTCGACGAGTTTCGCGGTGACCTCGATCGTGCCGTGTCTGGCGAGCTCGGGGTCGGAGCTCGGTGTTCCCCCGCCCATGCTGGCACTCGGGGAGCAGGCGGCCGAGATCAGAACCACGGCAAGCAAGGAGCCCCCCAGGATGGTCCGACTCACGCGGAAGGTCATGAACTTGTCCCTTCTCTTGGCGTCTGGCTCTTCGCCAAGCAATCTCGAGGCATGGTGAACCGATGGCACGATGGAGCGGCTTCCCGGCTTGATATCAGAAGGAATCGGAGCTAACCGCCTCTCCACCGTTGGGAGTGGCGATCGCGTACCATGGCAGGTAGTTCACCGAATTCTTGATGAAGCGAACCGTGCCATCCATGAACATCACATTCACGCCGCCGGGGTGGTTGGAACTGGCGGCGACCATGGTAATGGTACCCCGAGCGTCGACGACGATATCGTGATAGAGGCAATTGGTGCGATTGGGCAACTGAGTATGCGAGTAAATCATGCTCGCGCCATAAGCCCACCACTCCCCCTTCCAGGACCATTCCTGGTTGAAGTTGGTGATCGGAACCCGATTGCAAAGCTCCATGAACTGAAAGTCGGTCGGAAGCGAATTGGAATTCGCCCCGAGGTTGTACACTTCCGCCAGTCCATTGGTGGCGTGGTAACGGGCGACGGCCTGTCCCTTGATCCATTCGGTGAAGATCGCCGTATTGCTGGTCCCGTCGCGAAACGTGGCCAAGGTCGTGGTGTCGTTGACGGTTTTATCCCAGGTACTGGCGACATAATTGGGGCCATTGAGAGCCCAGGTGTAATCCGGTCGCCCGCCGCTGATCCGCCGATTCAGGCCAATATTGCAGGGGTAATTACTGGCGCCGACCAGCTTGGAACCGTAATCCGCGAAGAAATAGGTCCCGGAAGAGCCGGGGTTGGGATCCGAGGGACAGAGAAACGCGGCGATCTGCATGCAGATGACCGTCATCTGAGGGATGCTGTCACTCCCTCCGGCCGCGTTGTCGGGGGGGTTGCTATCGACATAGACGGTGTCGCCGTAGCTGAACTTCGCGCCAAAATCCCAGTTGATCATGTTAAAGATCACCTGCTGATCGAGGAACGGGAGCAATCGCGCGTGCTGCGACCAATTCTGCCGCGGCTGAGGGATCGGCACGCCGGCGGCGGTCCACGCCGCGTCGACACAGACAGGTGGCAGGGCTTCGTTCAGGTTGACGTAATTTTGCATCGCCAACCCGATCTGCTTGAGATTGTTCGTACACTGCGTCCTGCGAGCCGATTCACGGGCGGCCTGCACGGCGGGAAGGAGTAAGGCAATCAGAATCGCGATAATGGCGATCACCACGAGCAACTCGATCAAGGTAAATCCGCGGCCGCCTCGAGTCATCGCCATAGCCTCTCGAAAGGGGGATGAAAACGGAATCTCACGGCGCGGGAGGCTTCCGGGAGAGAAGACATAAGTTCTTATCAGATCGGTTCTTGAATCCATGATACCGAGTCGGCTATCGTTTCTTCTTCTGGCCGGGATAGCCATTGCCCTGGTCGGGACGAGGACCCGCGAGCGAACCGGCCCCCTCAAGGGCTCCCGGAGCGATCTTGTAAAACTCTTCCTGTGTCTCGGCCTGGGCCGCGCGCGCGCCAGGGATCTTTTCATGAACCCGAGAGGCTTGTGCCTTGATCGCCGCTTCGTTATCCTCCGCGCAACCGGCCAGCCCCAGGACGCAAAGACTCAGAAGGGAAAGGCTCGATCCGCTGGCGACGACTCTCATGATGAGTATGTCTCCCTCCACAATTGGCACGACTTACTTTGTGATATCGGACGCGAACTTCGCGAAGCATCACGTGCGTTGGCGCGAATTTCGTCCGCCTCCTCGGAATGTTCGGGCGCGGCACGCATCCGCGCGTACCCTCAATCGCGGTAGGAACTCAATCAACGGCGTCCGAGCCTTTGATCGCGAGTCTCGCTCGCGATAAGTCGTTCCCGAAAAGTGGGTTCGGCTAAATCGCGGGGCACGTCCGCGATCCTGGTGTCCACGGTCTTGAGGTCGGGGAAACCACCCGATCCACACTGACCACAACTCCGTTCTCAAGGATTTGCCCTGCTCAATGGGGCGATCCATCGCGGCATTGAGACGAGCCTTTGGGGGTCATCTCACAACGCCAAAGCATAACACATCCAGATCGGCCTGCCTCGCGAAAGAGGATCACGTCCAGAGGACCCGGGGGCGGAACTCCTAAACTCATCTTAATCCAGCCACCACGGTAGGGCAAGGGCCACCATCGGCGCGGTTCGGCGATGGAGACGAGGTAAGGGTTTGGCGAACAGGGTCCTCCTGGGCACGAAGGGTCCACCCTGGGCACGGCCGGTGGTCCCATCACTGTTGTCCATCGGATGACCGGGTAATGCAATGATTATCGTAACGCTTATCTTCTCCAGTAACCCATTCACGTTTCCTGGCGCGAGGACCATGCCGCCGGCGCATCAGGGCGTGGCCTGTCGGGGGAGTCGCGGATGGCTTTTTGGGCTTCTCGGCGGCCTTTCGCCCGACTCCGCTCACCGCGGTCGGCCGAGTCCCACGTTCGCGCGTGACGCGGGATTCGGGCGACGAGCTCGGGCTCGCCCGCGCGCGATCGTCCCTTGCACCGGGATGGGCGGGGCTGCTCCAATCGATCGCGTCGCGGTCTTGATTGAAGGCGTGAGATCCCAGCGCCTGGCTGGCGACAATCCCGAGGGACGGGCGCAATGTCACAGGCGTGGGCTGGATGGCGATCACGGGCGCTCGATCTCGGCTTGCTCGTCGCGGTGGCGGCTGGCGGCGTGTTGGGCAATGCCAACTGGTCGGCCCAGCCCCGGTTTGACGGAGCGGGCTACGCGATCCTGGCCCGGGCGATCGCGACCGGCCAGGGTTATCGCGCGCTCGACCACCCCGACCACCCCCGCCATGCCCACTTTCCGCCGGGTTATCCGCTGGCGCTCGCGCTCGTTTGGAAGTCGCTCGGAGAATCGACCGTCCTCGCCCACGCCCTCTCGGCGGCCTGCGCTGTCCTCGCCTGCGCGGGCGCTTGGCTCTGGTTTCGGAGGCTCTACACCCCGCCGACGGCCTTGATGATCGGGCTCGCCCTGGGCCTGAACTGGCTCTGGGACCGCACGGGGTCCGCCATTCAGTCCGAGCCGCTGTTCTTGCTTTTGAGCCAGGCGGCCGTGATCGCCCATGTATCGGGTCGGAGGCATGGTTCGCGCATCGCCTCGACGGTTCTCACGGGGATGTCGCTGGGATTGGCTCTCATGACCCGATGGGCCGCGCTGGCACTGGTCGCCGCCGTGGTGATCGATCTCACCTGGCAAGGTCAGGCCAAGCGCTCGCTGGGGGTCGTCCTGATCACGGGCGTGATCGCCCTGCCCTGGCTGGCGTGGACACTCTTCGTGGTGAATTCCGGCGGGGAAACGGCGGCGGGGCTGCTCAACCTTGAGGCCGGTGGTGTGATCGCGCGGATCGGGGAGCAGGGGCTGTTTTACCTGGAGCGGGTTCCCGACGCGATCCTTGGCCCTTATGTCGAGGTGGCGACGGCTCGGGGAGGACTGGTTCGCGTGGTCGCGGTGGCGTTCGCGGTGGGGGTGTTGGCGATCGTGGGCGTGGGATTGATCGCGCTCGGGCGGCGTCGCCGAGCCGGGCGGATCGCGCTCCTGATCTCGATCGCGACGGTGGGGTTGCTGCTCTTCTGGCCGTACACCGAGGCCGGTCGGTTCTTGATCCCGCTCGTGCCCTGTCTGCTGATCGGCGTGGTCGAGGGGTTGGCGGCCGTATTGAGGGGTGTGGGGTGGGTGAGGAGACCCGCTCGATCGCGGCATCTGGCCGCGTGGCTGATTCTGGCCGCGTGCGTGCCGTATTCGGGCTATCAGCTCGCCCGTGGAAAGGCTCGGCGTGGATCGGGAGACGAGCGGGAGTTTTCGCTGGCCTGCCGCTGGATCCTTCAGAACGCGCGCCGGCCGGGTCCGGTTCTGGCCCGGCACCCCGGGGACGTCTACTGGCGAACGGGTCGAGAGGCGCTCGAGGTCGAATCGTCGGAGCGGCCGGGGTTCGAGGACGCCTCCCCACGCGCGATCGCCGGGTTGATCCGGCGATACAGGGCCGCCTACGTGGTCGTCGATCGTGGGCTCTACACGAATGAACCGGCCGGGCCGCTCGCCCGATTCGTCCGCGAGCGGCCCAGGGTTGTCCGGCGTGTTTGGCCTGAGGGCGACTCGGCGGATAGGGTGGTGATTTATGAGATCCTCGAACCGGATTGACCACCTCGGTCATTTGCCGGCGCTGTCCTGGAAAGTGAGGGTTCCGTAATCCTCATGGCGGTGGAAGCTGGGTTTGGTGAGCGGGGCCGAGCTTGAGAGCACGGGCTGGGTCCCCTTGGGGCCGTAATCGTAGCGGCAAAGGGCGAACCGCCATTCAGCGCCGGCCTTGGGCTTGCCGCCCGAGGGGGCGAAGGCGGTCCAGGGAATGCGACCCTCGACGATCCAGGCCTTGTCGTCGTCGCCGGGTTGGTCGAGCGTGCCCTCCAGGGCGACGACGGCCTTGCTCCCAAGGGGCGCGGCCTTTGACACGTCGCGGCCGTCCCCGCGCTCGGGGAAGGCGAGCTCAAAGACGAGCTCCTTGGGGTTGGCCTGGAATTCGTAATAGTTCCTGGCGTCGGGGCTGGGCTTGAAGAAGAGCTCGAAGACATCGCCGTTCCAGAGGGTGTCGTTGCGTTTGACTCCAAACGAGCGGAGCTCGGCGTCGGTCATGTGGGCCGCGTAATAGAGGGCCTGGTCGTCCCAGACCAGATAGGCGGTGGTCCCCTGTCGTGGGGTCTTGGTCCAGAACGAGGCAAAGCGGCTAATGGGGTCGGCGGCTTTCCAGCAGGGGTCGTCGAGCTTGCCGTCGAGGATCGGCGCGCGAAGAGCGCGGCGGCAGACGGCATGGGAGGTCGCGATCTCGGACGCGGAGGCGTCTTGCCGACCATCGACCTTGTTTCTCGGCGCGGATTCGCCGCCGAAAGCAACCGCCGTCGCGCAGAGGCTCAGGACCACGCATAACGCGCGCTGATGGGGAATCATGATTGTGTTATCCATTTCGTCATTCAAGGTCGGTTCAGGAAGCTCGCGGTCACGGCAGGAGCCATCTCGCTAGACGGCCAGTGGGCAAGTCGGGGCGGATCAAGCGGGTTGGCTGATCGAGGTCTTGCAGCACCCCCTCGGCCGCCTGGTAGCCGCTTCGGACAGCCCCCTCCATGGTGGCGGGCCAGCCGGTGGCCGTCCAGTCGCCAGCCAGGAACAGACCGTCTTGCCCCGTCCGTTGCCGGGGGCGATCGTAGTCGACACCCGGGCGAACCGCGAACGTCGCCCCATGCTCGGTCACGACCCAGTACCGCAGGAGCGCGGCCGAACGGACCTCCGGCCAGAGATCCGCCAGATCCTCGAGCACCCGATCACGGATCGCGACCTTGTCGAGCCCGAGCAGACCATACGAGGCGCTCACGACGAGCTGAAGGTACTGAGCCCGGCCTGAATCGGGCGAGCCTGGCGCGGACCGACCCTGGATGGCGGTGTGGTTGAAGACCCACTGGACCAGTCGGCCGGGCGTGACCACGTGGTCGAACGGGCAGATGGGCCGATCGAACCAGAGATGCACGCCCGTGATCGGCGAGGCCTTGAGGGCCGCCGCGTTCTCGACGGCCCAGACTCGCTCGCGAAGCGGTTCGGGGATCATGTCGGCCAGCCGATCAAAGGGAACGGCCAGAATCACGAAATCCGCGGCCATGAGCCGTCCCGAGCGGGTCCTGACCCCGACCAGACCCTCTTCATCGTCGACCTCGATCGAGCGAACGCCCGTGGTGAGCAAGACCTCGACGTCGTTTTGAGCGAGCCATTTCTCGAGCCGAGCGCCATAGAGGTCGCCAAGGGGCACCAGGGGGATTTCCGGCTGAAAGCCGATGCGATTCTTGAGAAACCCGTCCAGGAACACCTTTCGAGCGTGACCGACGTCCATGCGGTCGAGCTCTTCATTCAGGGCCGAGACCAGGATGGTCGCCCAGAAGAGCTCGATCGCGCGCGGAGTCTGACCGTGGCGTTCGAGCCACTGGCCAAACGATTCGCCCGGCGGGGAAGCGAGCGGCCGAGCCAGCGCGGCCAGCCCACGCGCGACGGCGAGCTTATCAAGAGGGCCAAGGAATCGTGCCTTGAGGAAGCTCCCCGCGAGGTGAAGAGGCGCGGGCAACAGCCCCGCGCGAAATCGGGAGACCCGGCCGGCACGGTCCAGGAAGACGATCTCAGGCTCCCGACGCATGAGATCGGCGATGCCGACGCGGGTGCAAAAATCGGCGAGGTTGGTGCAGCAGGCCATACTGACGTGCTGGCAATTATCGACCAGCTCGTTCGTGACGGGGTCGACGAATGAACTGGCGCGCCCGCCGAGCCTGGGTCGGCTCTCGAGCAAGCGGATCTGGAGTCCGCGGCCGACCAGGCGAGAGGCGGCGGCCAAGCCGGCGAGGCCTCCGCCGACGATGACCACACGTGGCGGCGGCGGCCGGTGGACCGAACTGCTCATCGAGGGGATCCAACCACGCCTGGGCCCTCGCTCGAACTCGTGCCAGTGACCACGGGAAGCAGATGCCCGAGCTTGTCGCGCTTGGCGTCGAGGTATCGCCTGCGCTCGGCGACCTCCGGGGCGACGATGGGAACCTGGTCGACGACCTTGAGCTCAAACCCATAATAGACGAAGGCGTCGGTTTTCTTGGGGTTGTTGGTGAGCAATCGCACCCGAGAGAGCCCGAGATCCTTGAGGATTTGCAGCCCGATGCCGTAATCGCGGAGGTCAGCGCGATAGCCTAACGCTAGGTTGGCGGCGACGGTGTCGAGACCCCCGTCCTGGAGGCCATAGGCTCGGATTTTCTCGATGAGGCCGATCCCGCGCCCCTCTTGCGGCAGATAGATCAGGGCGCCCGCGCCCTCGGCGGCGATCATTTCGAGGGCCTGGTGGAGTTGATCGCCGCAATCGCATCGGAGCGAATCGAGCAAATCGCCGGTAAAGCACGAGGAATGCAGGCGGACCAAGGGAGCATCGGCCTGGGTCGGGTCGCCCATGACGAAGGCGACGGGCTCGTTACCGGGTTCGTGGCGGACGCGATAGCCGATGACGCGAAACATCCCATAGCGCGTGGGCAGGTCGGACTCGGCCGCGCGGACGACCAGTTTTTCCCGCCCGCGGCGGTATTTGATCAGGCTCTCGATGGAAACCAGGGGAAGGTTGTGCTCCAAGGCCAGAGCACGGAGCCGTTCGCGGCTGGCCACTCCGGTGCCGTCAAGGACCTCGCAGATCACGCCGGCCGGAGACAGGCCGGCCATCCTCGCCAGGTCGACGGCGGCCTCGGTGTGGCCCGCCCTGCGCAACACGCCCCCCTCCTTGGCCACCAGGGGAAAAAGGTGGCCGGGCCGGACCAGATCCTCGGGCCGCGTGGTGGGGTCGAGGATCGCGTGAATCGTCCGCGAACGCTCGGTGGCGCTAATCCCAGTGCGGCACGAGACATGGTCGACCGGGACCGTATAGGGCGTCTGGTGAGGCGCGGTATTATGGTCGACCATCGGCCCAAGCTGAAGCCTGGCGGCTGTTTCGGGCAGGATCGGCATGCACAACTGGCCCCGCCCGTGGGTGATCATGAAGGCGACCGTCTCGGGAGTGACCCGTTCGGCCGCCGCCACGAAGTCCCCTTCGTTCTCCCGATCCTCGTCGTCGACGACAATGATGATTCGCCCCTGACGGAGGGCTTCAAGGGCCTGATCAATCCTCGCGAATTCGTCGTGCATCCTGGCGTTCCCGCATCGTGGCCCAACTCACCGCGCGACTGGGCTCGGTGAGGATGACCACACTCACCTGTATTCTACTCACTTCGACTAGACCACGCTCGGGACCACGCGGGTTCAGTACGAATCGGCCGAGATCACCTCGCCAAAAGCACGCGTCGCAAGCGCCCGCCATGCGATCGGGCTGATCGATTGCTTGAGGAAATGAACCGAGCCGTCGGTGAACAGAAAATTCACGCCCCCTGGGTGCATGCTCCAGTAATCCTCCACGTGGGCCTCGGGATCGTCGGGGGTGCGAGTGCCGTCCTCAAGCCCGGCGGGGCCGAGCACCTGCGTCCAGCACTCCTCGGGCGAGGGGTTGAAGCGGTCGCTCCCCCCCTGCGACGTTGGCGTCTTGCCCAGCCATCCGTTGATTGACCGGGCCGTCCAGGTGACGAAGCTCAGGTTGTGGCTCCGCTCGCCGACCGCGATGGTATTGCTCGTTCCATCGGTGACCGCGGCGATCCGGATCGCGCTATTGCGATAGAAGATCCCCGCCGGGATCCCGATCGGATCACCAGGAAGAATCGCGTTCGGATTCGGGCCCGAACCCGCGCAGATCTCTCCCAGGCCAAACATTCCGACGTAATTGCCCCGGGCGACCGTGTCGACGACCTGGCTCCCACTGTACGAGCCAGGATTGGCCGGATCGGGCGGATTCGCCAGAACCGGAACCAGCGAGGGGGCGTCGTCCGAGGGGCAAATGTAGACGCTCAGCAAGGTGGTGCTGCACGTGTTGTTGGCGGGATAAGCCACCGAAAGGCTGAAATTGACGGAGTTATAGAGCGGGGTCTGGTCGAGCTGGGGCAGGATCATGCTCCCCCACGCCCAGCCTGGGCCCAGGTCGATGCTGCCGCCAGCCTCTTGGTCCTGGTTGCAGGGGTCGAGGATCGTGGGATTGATCGCGCTGACGTAGCCGGGAGGAAAGACGTTCATGCTCTCGTGATAATTGTGCAGGGCGACGCCCATTTGCTTGAGGTTATTGACGCAAGACGCCCGGCGGGCGGCCTCGCGGGCAGCCTGAACGGCCGGCAGCAAAAGGGCGATCAAGACCGCGATGATCGCGATCACGACCAAAAGCTCAATCAAGGTAAAACCCGGCGAAACCCGCCGTTGGAAAGGGGCGCGCATGGAGACTCTCCGCGTTGGATGAACCTGGAGAAGGACATGAATAACCGAGAATGAGACAGCCGGGAATGGAGCGGGATCAGGCGGAGGGGGGAGCGCGGGGCGCGGGCCGGTGGATCGCGGGCCGAGGGGAATCGAGCCTGTTCGGGACGATCTGGGCCGGCGCGACGCCCTCAAGCAAGGGGGCGGGCACCCCGATGGCGGCAAGCTGGCCCTGGGAGACGAAATGGCAGATCGCGCAGGAGTCAGGTGCCTCGCCCAAAGGCGTCGCGCGGTCGCCCGATGTTCGGGCGTGATGCCCAACCCCCGGCAGCGCGTGCAGGGCCGGCCCGCCGAGCACGATCAAGCCGTGCCAGGCCAGGAACACGCCAACCAGGAGTCGCGAGATTCGCCGAGACATCAGTGGCCCGTTCAGGAATCGGTCGGGTGACTCATTGCATCGCGATCGAGAGACCGGTATTTCAATCACTACGAGCGATTCGACGTTTGTCAAGTGCCAGTGATTTGAGAAAGGTTGGGTGAGGCCCATGACTCGGAGCGTGGCCGTCGTCGGCGCCAGCGGGGATCCCGCGAAATACGGCAATAAAGCCGTCCGCGCCTATCGCGACGCGGGATGGACCGTCTTTCCCGTCAATCCCAAGCTCGACCAGGTGGAAGGGCTCGAGTCATTCCCCGACCTCGATGCGATTCCCGTCGCCGAGCTCGATCGCGTGTCGTTTTATATCCCACCGAGCGTGGGCCTGGCCATGCTCGACCAGGTCGCTCGGAAACGGGTCGGAGAGCTCTGGCTCAACCCCGGCGCGGACTCACCCGAGGTCGTCACTCGCGCGACCGAGCTGGGCCTTCCCGTGATCCAGGCCTGCGCGATCCTGGGCGTCGGACGCCGACCGTCCGATTACTAACCCCCGGCTCGCCGCGGAGCTCGTTGCAAGATCCCGCCGCGGTCGGAGTTAACGATTTTCCAAATTCGACCGGAGGATCTTGTAAGAACGACACGACACAACCTGCCCGGCCATCGGGAAGCCACCATCAGGCCACCGGGATCAATCGCGATAAGGTCAAGTCTCGCCTGATGTTTCGTCACTTTCGTTGAAATCGGAGCAATCGGCTCCTGAAATCCGGGGGCGAATCGGGTTCATGGCACATCGCTTGCTGAATAACCAATTCGCCTTGGCCACTGACTTCACTTCCGACCGTGCCTGAATGTGTTAATGATGTGAGACTCGCGGCCGATTGGCTCGCGACCAACGGTCGTGGGGCGTGCCGCGGTATGGGCAAACGAATCGTCGGCGGGCGGTTTTGCTCAAACGAACAGGAGGTTCGTGATGCGAGTCTGGAAGCCCTTGATCGCGGGAACGATGGCCTTGGGCTTCTGGTCGAGCGTCTGTCAGGCGGACCCCATCACCTGGCCCAATGGGCCATGGTCGAACTGGTCGTCATGGACGGCCGGGGCGAACGGATCGACCGGAACCAGCGCCCCCACGACGGCCGTCACGCCAATCGTTTACTGGAGAGAATCGGCCGCCTCGACTCCCGCCGTGGTCGCCCCGACGCCGGTCGCACCCACGCCGGTCGCCACCACGCCGGTCGCACCCACGCCGGTCACCCCACCCGTGATGACCGCGCCGGCGACGACGGTGCCTGTCATGTCGACCCCTTCGCCGACCTCAACGGCACCTTCTTTCCCGACGATCACCTGGCCCTCCGCGTCGTATGCGTCACCCGTCTCGGTGCCCTCCCTCGCACCGGCACCCGCCCCGGCCATGGTCGCGAGCTATCCTACCCCCGTGGCGACCACTGCTCAGGTCCCGAGTGCTCCCCAGGTCTTGTCGTTCAACCAAACCCCCGCCCCGATCGTCCAGGCCCCGGTCGCATCCACCGGGTCGATGATCTCAAATAAGCCGGTGGACGCCTTTATCAACCTCGGCAACGGGCCGTATCCGCAAGCCAGCCTGATCACCACGGGAGGAGCCCAGCCCTGGTATAATAGCCCAGGCGTGGCGACGATCTTTGGCGGCCCGCCAACCCTCCAACAACAGCAGAGCTTTGACGCCGCGATCTTGCGGGACGTCCAACGGACGTTTTCCCAGAGCGGCATCCCGATCACCCTCACCACCGACCCGACTCAGGCCGCCCTGCACACCCTGAGCGTCGTTTCGAATACCGTCAGCTCCTCGCTCCCCTCCGCCATCGGCATGACGCAGGTCGGGACCAACGGATTTAGCTTTATCGATCAGAGCGCCCAATCGGCCCAGACGGTCAATCAGCTCGAACAGATCGTGGCCCACAACGTCTCGCACGAGCTCATGCTGGCCTTTGGCGTGCCGGAGAACTACGACCAGACCGGCCAATACGTGGACGCGAGGATGGCGAGCTGGTCCATGATGGTGAGCCCGACCGCGACCTTCAGCCCGGCGGCCTCGCTGGCGATCTCGCAGGCTATTCAATCACAGGAAAACGCGGCCGGGGGGTTGGGCGCACAGCTCTTGAACCCCACCGCGAACGCGGTCCCCGAGCCGGCCACATGGATTTCCTGGATCGCCGTCGCCTCGACCGCGCTGGGCTTCGCTCGGGCTCGGCGCAAGGCTGGGAAGTAACCCCTCGCCGATCAAAAAAACCCGAACCGAGCGCGGGTTGCTCGATTCGGGGGCAAGATCGGCGTGGACGAACGGATCATGAGTGGGATTTCGGGGTCGCCACGGGGCAATGACCTCGGCGATCACGCCTTGGCCGAACGGCGGCGACGAATCCAGCCAAATCCACCGACAAAGCCCAGACCGGTGAGGGCCAAGGTCAGCGTGGCGGGTTCAGGAACGGCGGAGACGTCAATGGTGTTAAGCAAAACATTCCCGGAGGTCGCGGTCAGGTAAAACACGTCGCCGCTCGTCTTGGCCTCGGCCGCCGTGATCGTGAACGAGAACTGCGTCGGCGAATTGTTGGCGTTCGTGAAGTGGTAGAGTTCGTCGCTGGTCGCGTACGAGCCATTGAGCGGGCCCCCGAAAAGGGCAAATCCCTCGTTCCGCTGAACGCTGCCAATGGTGAACGTCACGCTCGACGTGGGGTTCGCCGCGAGCACCGTGGCCATGTTGACCTCGATCGCGGATGTGGTCGTGATTTCGTGGTCGCCGGTGGGATCGTTGTTGATCCCCAGACCGGTCTCGCTCCCGCCCCCGTTCTTGGCGTAAAGGTCCGTGGCCGTCCCGATGGTTAGGGTCGGCCCGGTGCTCAGGGCCGATTTGAATCCATAAGTGTCGATTTGGTCAGCCCCGATCCCGTAGGTCTGGGTGGTCCCAAGCTGACCGTTAAAGCTCTTCGATGCGAAGGTGTAAATGATGTCGGCTCGGGCCGGCGCGGCCACTGCCAACACACCCGACAAGGCGAAAAGCGACAGAAGACGTTTCATTCGAAGCACTCCAAGGAGAAAGGGCCGATATCCATGAGACGGCCAGGTCAAAAACCATTCTTTCGGGCGGCTCGCGTGTTGCCCCAGATTGGGCGCGTCTTGACACTCGAACCGCTCGAGCATCTCCAACCCGTGCTTGCGATCACGCACCGCCAGGGATACGCTATTCAAGACCGAGGTCGGAATGAGATTTGATGACCAAAAGGAACTCGTTTGTTCCTTTTTACGAACCTAGGGACGCTTCACGTTTCGATGACGCACCGTGTTGATCGCCAAGCAACGAGGGCTTGACAGACACCGTTCGCGAAATGCCTGAATAAGCCATCGCGATCGCAGGTTGCATGAGAGTAGCCGTCCGCCTTGGCCTCAAGACTCGGAGGAGGGCGGACTGGGAGTTTGCGGTTGGCAGCGGCGGGGGCTGGGGCGAATAATGGGTCAGGCTGGGATCGACCCCTATCGCGAAAGGTATTCCGCCCGATGAGTGTGTTTCAGCTTGAGAGTCCGTTCGAGCCGGCTGGCGACCAGCCTCAGGCGATCGCGAAGCTGGTCGAGGGGCTCAGGGACGGTCGGACGTGCCAGACCCTGATGGGCGTGACGGGCTCGGGCAAGACGTTCACGATGGCCAACGTGATCGCCCAGTATGGCCGGCCGGCCCTGGTGATGTCGCACAACAAGACCCTGGCGGCCCAGCTTTACGGCGAGTTCAAGGAGTTTTTCCCGAACAACGCGGTTCGCTATTTCGTCAGTTATTACGACTATTACCAGCCTGAGGCCTACATTCCCCAGCGCGACATTTATATCGAGAAGGACGCCGCCATCAATCAAGAGATCGAGCGTCTGAGGCTAGCCTGCACGAGCGCTCTCGTGAGCCGGCCCGATGTCCTGGTCGTGGCCAGCGTTTCGTGCATTTATGGCCTCGGCTCGCCCGAGGATTACCGCAAGATGATGGTGCGGGTGAAGGTTGGCGACGTGGTGGATCGGGATGAATTGCTCCTGAAGTTCGTCGACATCCAGTATGACCGCAACGATATCGCCTTTGAACGGGGCAAATTCCGGGCCCGGGGCGACGTGGTCGAGATCTGGGCCGCCTATGAGGAAATCGCCTATCGCATCGAGCTCTTTGGCGACGAGGTCGAGCGGCTGGCGACCATC
>JAKBAP010000224.1 GCA_021808995.1 Planctomycetota bacterium
CCAAGCCAAGGCGTTCATCGTTCATGAGCCTGTCTACACCACCCTACCTGGCGGCGTGAAAATCGCCACGGTCACCCCGGGTAGCGGCCTGGGCATTCAGGGCGGCCAGACGGCCAGCGTGCTCTATACGGGTTACCTCGCGAAGAACGGCAAGGTCTTCGATTCCTCGAGCAATCATGGCAATACGCCGTTTAGCTACGTCGTCGGCGCTGGGCAGGTAATTCCCGGCTTTGACGAGGGGACCTTTGGCATGCAGGTGGGGGAGACGCGAATCGTCAAGATTCCGGCGTCGATGGGGTATGGATCGACGGCCAGCGGGTCGATTCCGGCGAATTCGACACTGATTTTCGTACTCACCCTGGAATCGATTTCCTGAGCCGACTTCCGTTCCCGGCAAGCTCACCCCCCCGCGATCGCGCCCACGACCATGAACGGCTCGGCCCCCGACGCGACGGCGTCGGGGAGCGGGTCGTCCGGGGGCTCGTGCGAGAGGTCCTGTTCACAGGCGAAGAACCGCAGGAATGGCCTTCGTTTGAGGGTGCCATGGTCGCGGATCGTCCCCTTGAGCGTGGGGTATCGAGCCTCGAGCGCGTCGAGAATGGATCGCTGGGTGACCGGTCCCTGGAGGTCGAGCTTGACCTCGCCGTCGACCTGGGCCAGGGTCCGCAGATGAAAGGGGATCACGACGCGAATCATGGCAGCGTCTGGACCTCGACCGACAAAACGGCTGGCAGGTCGCGGACGATGGCCGACCAGGTCTCTCCCGAATCGGCCGACGCGTAGACTTGCCCGCCGGTGGTTCCAAAATAGATGCCGCAGGAATCGAGCGAATCGACGGCCATGGCCTCGCGCAGCACATTCACGTAGCAGTCGCCTTGCGGCAGGCCCTTGGTGAGCGGCTCCCAATCATCGCCGCCTGTCTTGCTGCGATAGACCTGGAGCTTGCCGTCGAGTGGGAAGTGCTCGGAGTCGCTCTTGATCGGCACGACGTAGATCGTCTCGGGCTCGTGGGCGTGGACGTCGACAACGAAACCAAAATCGGTGGGCAAGTTGCCGCTGACCTCGCGCCACGATTCGCCGGCGTCGTCGGTGCGCATGACATCCCAGTGTTTTTGCATGAACAAGACCCCCGGACGCCTGGGATGCATGGCGATCCGGTGCACGCAATGGCCGATCTCGGCCTCGGGATCGGGAATGTACTGCGACCGGAGCCCACGGTTGATCGGACGCCAGGTCTCGCCCGCGTCGTCCGATCGAAACGCGCCCGCCGCCGAGATCGCGATGTAGATCCGCCCCGGGTCGCTGGGATCAAGGACAATCGTGTGCAAGCCAAGCCCACCCGCTCCCGGCGACCATCGCGAGCCGGAATCACAGCGCCTTAGGCCCGTGAGCTCATGCCACGTCGCGCCTCCGTCGGTCGTGCGAAACATCGCCGCGTCCTCGACCCCCGCGAGCACGACATCGGGATCCGACAGCGACGGCTCCAGATGCCACACTCGCTTGAACTCCCACGGGTGCGGCGTCCCGTCAAACCACTGATGCGTGCCGACCTCGCCCTCGTAAACGAACGTGTTGTCCACGGGTGCCCAGGTCTTGCCCCCGTCGTTCGAGCGCTGAATCATCTGGCCAAACCACCCGCTTGACTGCGATGCATAGAGTCGGTCAGGATCGACAGGCGAGCCCTTCAGGTGGTAAAGCTCCCAGCCCGGGAAGTGTGGACCGCTGATCCGCCAGCGCTCGCGCTTGCCGTCCGAGCTGAGAATGAATGCTCCCTTGCGTGTGCCAACCAGGACCCGTACCTTGCTCATGCCTCGCTCCGGCGGCTTGGGGTGAGAATTGTCTTGATATGGTGGTCGTGCGACGCTTGATCATCAATCGCGATTCGCTAAATCATGGTCTAGTATTATATCCGACGCCAGTCGGAGTGCAAAAAATACCCCACTCGCCCTGATTCGTATCTAATCGAGGATCTTCCATGCCCGAACCCAAGCGGAGAGACTTTCTCGCGGCCGCCGCGATCACGGCCGCGGTGGCCGCCATGGCCGAGCCCAAGAAGGCGGAGGCCGGCGACCCGGCCTTCATGAACAACGTCCCCGACCCCTTGCTCGGCGGGAAAGAGTTGCCGACGTTCAAGTTCGCGCTCGAAAAGAGCGTGGGCAAGGTCGTCGGCAAGAGCTCGGGCAAGGAAGCGACCGTGCTTCAGCTCCCGATCTCCAAGGGAATCGCCGGCGTTTCCATGACCCTCGAGCCAGGCGCGATGCGAGAGCTCCACTGGCACGCCACCGCCGCCGAATGGGCCTTCGTCCTGGAGGGCCGGGTCCGCACCACGGTCATCGACCCCCGCGGCTACGCCGAGACCAACGACTTCGAACCCGGCGACGTCTGGTATTTTCCGCGCGGGCATGGGCATATGCTCGAATGCCTTGGGAACGAGCCCGCTCATTTCATCCTGATCTTCGACAACGGCTATTTCTCGGAATTCGGGACCTTTAGCATCAGCGACTGGATCGGGCTCACGCCCAAGCCGCTCCTGGCGAAAAGTCTTGGGCTCCCGGAGTCGGCGTTTGACGATTTTCCCGAGGATGAGGTGTATTTCGCCCGCGGGCCGGCCCCCTCCGCGAAACCCTTGATGCCACTTCAGGGATGGAGGCCGCCGCCGCACACGCATCGTTACCAGCTCCTCGCCCAGCCCCCCCATCGCGTCTTCAAGGGAGGACGCGAGTGGCGGGTCGATTCCACGCGGTTTCCCATCTCGACCACGATCGCCGGCGTGATCCTCGACCTCGAGCCCGGGGCGCTTCGCGAGTTGCACTGGCATCCCTCGGCCGACGAATGGCACTACGTCGTCGCGGGCCAGATCAGCGTCACCATGTTTGGATCGCACGGGCGATATCGGGTCGAGACCCTCGATCAGGGGGATGTCGGCTACATTCCCCAGGGCTATGGCCATTCCATCGAAAACATCGGCGCGACACCCTGCCGCGTCCTGATCGGGTTCAACACGGGCGTCTACGAAACCATCGATCTCTCACAATGGATCGCGGGCAACCCGGCCGACGTCCTGGCGAAAAACTTTGGCAAGCCGGCCGCCTTGTTCGAGAAATTCCCCAAGCGCGACGTCTTCATCGCGGATAAGGGGGGGCTGGGAAAACCCAGTGAAGGCCACGAATAGAGCCGCCCGGCTCGAGGCGGCCATGTCTATTTCGCGTCCCGGGGCCGACCCTCCTGGTTCCAATCAAGAGGTTGATACTTGGGTGCCTCGATCCAGGAGCGTCCCTGGGGCCAGACCCGCCAGAGGACCGAGCAGCCCATGACGAGGACGGTCGCGAACCCGACAACAAGATTCACGGCCATGAATCTCACTCTCCCTGAAAAAACAATCGAATGTAAGAGGCGAGCAAGCGTTGTTCGGTGGGACCGAGCTTTTCCTTCCATCGCGGCATGGCCGCGCCCGGGACTCCGTTTTCGATCGCGGAGGCGGCCCAATCGAGGGTTGGCCGCGCCTCGTGAAAATTGGTCGGCCGGGGATTGAGCTCAATGGCGGCCTGGCCGTCTCCCTTTCCGTCTGGTCCGTGGCAGACCGCGCAGTGGAGCTTGAAAAGCCGGCTGGCGACGGCCCGATCCGGCCCCGAGAGCGCGACGACCGGGGAAGGGCGCGCCAGATCGTCAAGATAGACCACGAGAGCCCTGAGATCACCCGAGGCGAGCTCGTTCCAGGGGGGCATCGATGATCCTGGACGGCCGTTCCAGAGGATTTCGGAGATCGCCCGCGGCGTCATCCGCGCGCTGGTCAGATTTCGCGGGGCTGGCGACAGCGCCTCCGCGGCTGGTCCATCGCCCAGCCCGGCGGCTCCGTGGCAGCCCACGCAGTGGGTCGCGAAGACCTGGACCCCCCTGCGTGTGAATCGCTCGCGCTCGCCTGGTTCGGTCGGGATGGACCAGACCGGAGCGGTGCCCGCGGTCCTCGGGATCGCGCAATCGCAAAACATGTCGGCCTGGCCTTCTCGCGCGAGCTCCTCACGCGCGAGGGGCAGGGGGCCCGACGCGCCGGCGAGGCGTGCCTCGCGTCCGAGCGATTCCAGGTAATTCAACAGATCAAGAGCCTCGCGCCGGGGCTCGCGGGCCGCGCCATCAAAAAGCCACGGATAACCCGGCATCACCGACAGCGGTACCACCTGACGCGGATTCCACAGATGCGCGAGCTGCCAGTCTCGCGAGCGCTTTTGGCCCTCGCGCGCCAGATCGGGCCCGATTCGTCGCGTTCCCCAGAGCTGGGGATAATCCGCCTCGCTCTCCCAGGCTTGGCTGACGACCCCGAAACGACGGACGTCGTTCTCGTCGAATCGCACCAGTTGCGAGTGGCAATTCAGGCATCCCTCCCGACCGTAAATCGCCCGCCCTCGGATCTCACTGGCCGAGAGCCTGGGCCGATGGGGCGGCATGGACCTCGCGATCTCCGCGCGCAAAACCTCGTTGGGCCACAACCCCAGGGCCACGAACGAAAACGCGAAAATCCCGAGCCCCGCCACCGCGACAACCGCATAGGCCCCACCGAGCCAGTGGAGACCGGCCGGGACGTCGTTAATCTCTTCCTTAACCTCATCCGCGATCGGGTCCACGGCGGCCAATCCCATCCCGGTTGTCATCGCCACCACGAGCGCGGCGAACCCAGCCAGAATGATCAATCCGCTCACGCTTCGGACCATCCAAAAGCCGCGCGACGCCTCCACGGAATCGATCCAGGGAGCATCACCCCGCCAGAGAATCCCCTGAACGAGCCCCGCCGCGGTGAGATCAACGACCATCACGGCCAGGCCAACGGCGATCAGCCAGAACGCCCAGTTGGCCGCCCCCGGGTGATAGCGGCATCCTGGCGTCCGCCGCCACGCCTCGAGCAGGCCGCCGATCGCCAGGAACGACGCGAATCCGATCATGGCCAGATGCGAGTGGCCAATGACCCAGTCACTAAAGTGGACCAGCCGATTGACGGGCATGATCGCTTGCGCCGACCCCTGCAAGCTCACGATCAAATACGCGACGACCCCAAACCAGACGAACCTCAGCGGAACGTCCCGAGCCACCACCCCGGCCGATCCCCGCAGCGAAAGCAATAAATTGGTCACCACCAGGATCACGTCGGCTCCCAGATAGACCGAGGCGACGATCGCCCCCTTTTGCGCCTCCATGGGAATCGAGGAAAACACATAATGATGCGTCCCATTAAGGGGGTAGATCAGGAACAGGACCCAGAATCCGATCATCGAGAGAAAGTGGCTGTAGATCGGCCTACGCGAGACCGATGGGATGACCGCGTAGGCGACGGCCAGGGCCAGTGGCGTCGCGTAAAGGCCGACGGCGTCATGGATCCAGAGACCCGACAGGGTCGCCCCGCGCGCCCCGGGCAAGAGCTCGGGGGCGAAATTCCCCACGGGATAGGCGAGCAAGGTAAAGACGAGCCCACCCAGGATGTACCAGGCCGAGACGTAGAGCGCCGGCACACGCGCCCGCGAAAGGGGCAGGGCGAATTGTGCGACGGCGAGAGCCAGCCCCAGGATCGCCGCCGCGTCGATCGCGACGGGATACTCCGCCCACTCCAGTGGCTGGCTCACCCCCGCGTGAACCAGCGCGGATCCGGGCAAGACAAGAACGACATTCCAGACGAAAAACAAGAGCCAGCCCAGCCTGGGGCTCGTGACGGGCCGGTTCGCCAGCCTTGGCGTCACGTAATAGAGAAACGCCAGGAACGCGTTGCCCAGCCATCCAAAAAAGACCCCCTGCGTGTGCGCGTAGCGAATCCGGCCCCAGGTCAGCCAGGGCTGGGCCGCCAGCCATTCCGGCTCGTGGAGCTTGAGGGCCATCACGATTCCGACGAGCACCACGTAGACCACGCTGGCAAGCGCGGCCAGCCCGTGCCACCGAACGAGCGAATCCGTCGACCTGCTCGCCACGCTGGAATGCGAATCCGGTTGTTCCATGTTCCTCAAGCGACCGGTTCAGGGGCGCTCGCCTCAATGACGACTGATCGGGGTCTCGCCGTGTGTTCCGTCGAGGCCGGCGAGATACTCGACGATCCGGCCCTCGTCTTCGCCCACCACGGGCGCTCCGTAGGCCGAGACCATCTTATGAACGATCTCCGCCCATTTCTCGCGTGGAAACGGCGGCTGACTGAAAATGAGCCGCGTCGAATGACAGATCGTGCACGACGCCTGAAAGAGCCCACGATGTGCTCCCGGGGGGGTCTCGAGCTCATCGGCCCGCGCGACCGCGAGCCGCTCGATCTGGGGTTCTCGAAGTCCGATCGCCCAGGAATCGCGGACGCCCCAGTACGAGACCACCCCCGCCAGAGCGGCCAGGCAGGTGACAAGCGCGATCCCGAACCCGCGCCGGGGCGATGCTTGGGCGTGTTGGTCGTGATCCATGAATCGCCTTTCAAACGACCGTGATCGTCAGTTGCTCGATGACGTTTCGCATGTAACCCCCTCGGTTCCAGCCGGGCGTCTCGGGCTGAATTCCCCCCACGCGGCCTGTCGCGCGGACCCGAGCGTGGTAAACCCCCGCCGCGGGGGGATTCCAGACGAACCGCCAGCGGCGAAATGAATACGGCCCCAGATCGTCGACCAAGCTGGCCTCTTGCCAAGGTTCCCTGGGATCGAGCGAGACCTCGACACGATGGACCCCGCCCCCGTCGAAGGCGATCCCCTCGAGCAGGCTGGCTTGACCCAGGGGCAGGATCGAATCGGGGTCGGGGGATGTGAAAAAGGATCGTGTGTTGAGGCGACTGATCGGAACCAGATCGGTGGCGAGCGTGGCGGGGTCCTCGACGCCGTTGGGGGTCCTGGGGAGCTTGTAGGCCTTGGTCATCCAGTACCCCTCGGACGGACGGGGTAAGACGGTGATCCGCGAGAGGGCCTTGACCCAGTAGGTCGCGTACCAGCCAGGGACGACGAGCCGGGCCGGAAAGCCATTGAGCCAGGGGACCGGTTCGTGGTTCATGGAATGGGCGACCAGGACCTCGGGGCTCATCGCGTGATCGATCGCGAGTGTCTTGACGAAATCGGGCGTGGATGAAAGGGGACCGACGTCGAGCCCGTCGAAGGCGACGCAATCAGCCCCTTTCTTGACCCCCGCGGCCGTGAGGAGCCTTGCGAGCGAGACCCCTCCCCAGCGGGCGTTGCCCATCGCGCCGTTGCCCCACTGGGCCCCGGAAACCCGGGGTGAGAGCAGCGACCGCGAGTTCCCCGAGCATTGATTGACGGCGACGATCTCGGCTGTCTCCATGCGCTTGAGATCGTCCATCGACAGCGAGAGCGGGCGCTCGACCGCGCCGTCGATCGTGAGCCGCCAGGTCGAGAGATCAGCCGGCGGCGGGATCGCCTGCAAGTGCCATCGCACGTAAAACGCCTCGTTGGGCGTCAGATCCGTCCGAAAATACGACCACGGTGTTTCCAGGCAAGGGGGACGGTCGTTGACCACCCGCATCGGGACCTTGCCCGGAACCCGCGCGTAGGTTTCGAGCCCGGCGGCGGGACTCGCCCCAGGAGGCTCGCAGCCTGTCGCCAACAGTACCCCGCCCGCGGAGAGCGTCGTCGTCCGGGCCATCCATTCGCGCCGAGTCATCCCCATGGTCCGTCACTCACTCTCCGAATCAGGTCGACTTCGTCTCAGAGACTGTACGCGAGATGACTCTCGATTTCCACGTCCGTATGACATCGCCGACCGAATCCTAGGCGGTGCGTCCAGATGCTGGACCCACGTCGTCCTGAGCTCAAGCCCCTTACTTGCGCCTTCGATGGCAAGGTGCCCCCGCGAGTGCAAGACCTTCCGACCGAGTCGATGAACTCGCGGGATTCAGTGCATGCCTTCACCATCCCATTCTACTTTCTTGTGTCCGATGGCAATGAGCCGGTTCTGTCAGTATCCATATCATCCGAAGAGCCTACTCGTCGAGACTCCGCGATCGTGCCGGCCATCGAGCCGAAAGACGGCACGTTGACCTGCAAGGTGCGAATTTCACGGGAGCGGATGCAAACGGTAGCTCGACGAAGCCTCGGCCATGCCAAGGAATGCGGCTATACCGTGCCCGCGAGCCTCGAGTCGCCGACAGCCATTTTCGAGGGCCTTCGCCGGGACGAAGACGAGGACCGCTGGGGATTTGGATGGCGATGCTATCGCGGAGTGCCAGACCACGGCTTTCTAGCGGATCGATGACCTCGTCACCGTTTACTACAGCCAAGAAACGGACCAGGTCATCGGATCACTCATCAAGGGCGTGTCCGGCTCTTGCAAGAAGGTCATGACGACAATGCCTGGCTTCGGGATCGAGATCCATGCTGGTCGAGTCCGGCTCGTCCACATTTTTCGCGCCCGTCTCTGGAGCGCCAGTGGAGAGCCCATGGATCCGACCACGCTCACGTACGACAAGTTAATCCGTGTCGCCGGGGAATCCAAGATCGAGACCGAGATGAGCTACTCCTAGGGTCGGCCGAGCATCCATTTATGAATC
>JAKBAP010000225.1 GCA_021808995.1 Planctomycetota bacterium
GATGTACGAGGCCGCCCGCGACCATGGCGTCGTTCACATGACGGCCTTTACCTATCGATTCGCCCCGTCGATGCGCTATCTGCGGAGCCTGCTCAAATCGGGCTCCCTGGGCGAGCCCCGGCACTTCCGCTCGCAGCGGTTCCTGGACTGGCCGGAGACGAGCTGGGGC
This sequence comes from Planctomycetota bacterium, assembly GCA_021808995.1. Taxonomy (GTDB): domain Bacteria; phylum Planctomycetota; class Planctomycetia; order Isosphaerales; family Isosphaeraceae; genus JAKBAP01. The sequence goes on from JAKBAP010000225.1 coordinate 170, forward strand.
TGGCGTCAATACAAGGCCAAGGCAGGCGCCGGCGACCTGTTTGACATGACCATCCATCGCATCGATTTCGCGATCGACCTGATGGGTCCGATCCAGCGGGTTTGTGGAGCGACGGCGCGGTTCGCCCCACGCGACCGCACGGTCGATGGCAAGGCGTGCGCCCCATCGGAGGTCGACGACTGGTCCTGCCTGATCGGCGAGTTTGAAACGGGCGCGACTGGCGTGTGGGAAGGGACCACCCTGGCCAAGGGCTATCATCGCGACGGGTTCGGCCACGAGTGGGCCGAGATCAATGGCAGCGAGGGCTCGGCCGTTTATCGCCTGCACGAGCCCAACACGATCCTGCTCGGCAAGACGGGATCCGACCTGGCCCCGGTCGCGGTCCCCGCGGAGTTTCTCAAGCCCGCGGACAGCCCCCGCGATCCATCGGTGGGCGCGCCCGCCACGGTTTTCCGTTACGATCTGATGTGGGAGTTCGTCTCGGCGATCGTCGAAAAGCGCCCGGCCGTCCCGAGCTTTTGGGATGGTCTGAACGCCCAGATCATCGCCGATTCCGTGCTCGAATCACATCAAAAGAGGGCCTGGGTCGACACCCCGCTGGCGGCGGTGTGACGAGCCTCAGGTAACCGCGCCGGCTCTTGTCGAGAAGGCCCTCCACGCCCCGGTTGCCTGGATTTCGCGAATCGCGGCGATGGCGAGATCGAGCTCGTGATCGGTGTTATAGAAATGAGGCGAGAACCGGATGCCCGCGCCGGGGCGGTAGTCGCAGATGACGTCGAGCTCCTTGAGCGAGCGGGAGATCTCGAGCCCGTTCTCGAGGTTGATCGCGACCGTCCCTCCGCGCCGTTCGGGATCAGCCGGCGTGGTACACGGCCAGCCCTCGCGCCCGGCTAGGTCGAGCAAGCGCGTGGTCTGGCGGATCGATTTGGCGCGAATCGCCGCGACGCCGATCTCGCGCGTGATCTCGAGCCCAGCCCGAGCCGCGTGGAGAGCGGGGATGCTGGGCGTGCCGTGCAGGAACCGCCAGGCGTCGGGCCTGCGCTCGAGCTCCTGCTCGAACGCGAATGGCCGCGCGTGGGCCATCCAGCCGGTGAGAGCGGGCTCGAGCGAGCGGCCAATCGCGGGGTCGACCCACAGAAACGCCGCCCCCGGCCCTCCGCAGAGCCATTTCAAGCATCCACCGATGTAGATGTCGACCCCGAGTTCCCGGACGTCGACCGGAATCACGCCGACCGCCTGATAACCGTCGACGATCGTGAGCGCGCCGGCGGCGCGTGCTTTCGCGGCGATCGCTCTCACGTCGTGAATAAACGCGGACTTGAAGAGGACGTGGGAAATCGCCACCAGGGCGGTCTGGTCATCGATGGCCTCGATCAGGCGGTCGGCGTCGACGGTGATCCCGTCGCTTGATGGGACGACCACGATCTCGGCCCCGCGGGGGGCCTGTTCCTTGAGCAAATAAAGAATCGAGGGAAAGTGCATTTCATCGGTGACGATGCGCGGTCGCCGGGGATTGATGCGAATCGCGCTCAGGACGACAGCATGGGCCAGCGTGACGCAGGGCTGAAACACGACCTCTCCAGGCCAAGCGCCGATCAGGGGGGCGACCAGGTCGCCCATGTCGGCGGCCATGGTCCACCAGGCGTCCTCCCAGGCGCGGACGCCACGGCAGGCCCACGACTGGTAATAGTCGTTGAGGCGACCGGCGGTTGCCTCCGGCACGGCCCCCAGGGAATTGCTGATCAGATAATTCGCCCGTGCCAGGATCGGGAACCGCGGCCGATAAGCGAGCAGCGGGTCGGCGGTCGAGTCGATCACGGCGTGAGGCTCCGCAGGACCGCCCGCACGGGGCTCGCGTCAAAACCCACGAGCGCGAGCGGCAGCGCGATCAATTCATAAAGGCCCTCGGGAACGTGATCGAGCACGAGCCCCTCGAGAATCGCCATGTCGTGGGCGAGGATCGCGCGGTGGGTTTCGAGTTCTCGCGAGGAAAACAGGTCGACGCTGGGTGTATCGACGCCAATCAGGCGGACGCCCCGTTCGTGGAGATGGTCGACCAGCGCGGGGTCGAGGCCGGCGAAGTCGCCGGTGAAATGGCTCGGGCTGGGATAGGTGCCGGTGGCGATCAAGAGCCTCTCGGCGCGGATGGGTCCGGTGAGCTCGTCGATCCCGATTCGCGAGCCCTGAGCGGCCGGGATTCGCATGACCTGGCAGGGGCCGATGTAGAGATCGAGCGGCCGATCGGCGATGGCGGTTCCGTGAGCGTCGTAATGCGAGGGGGCGTCGGCGTGCGCTCCCAAGTGGACCGTCCCCTTCATGGTCGAGAGCGTGACCGCGTCGCCCCAGGCGAGGTCGAGCAGGACCTCGCGCGAAAGAGGCGCGTCCCCCGGCCAGACAGCCAGGCTGGGATCGAGTCGCGGCGAGATGTCGATGATCGTGGACATGACCATCATCATACCGCGTGGGGCCACCTAGAACCCAGACCCTCGCCCACTTCAACTCCTCGTTTTGATCAAGCGTCCATCAAAAGCCGGCGACCCTCGTGACATCGTCCCTCACACGCATCTGGCGTGCTCAAGATCGTTCCGAGGTAGAGCTGGATTTCCCAACACAAGGCTATGCCGATGCTCGGAGGTCACTCGGTCTGGAAGCTTGGCGGCGATAGGCGATGAGAACGCGCTTTGTGTCCACGCTGTACCGGAACTCATCATTGGGCGCAAGTTTTGATCGTATCAGGATTCATCGAGATTAGCGGCCCGCGATGAAAGGCTGGAGTCTTGGTGGGTGAATCCGACTCAGGCCCCGGCCTCGATCACCAATCCATTCGCCGGGAATCGTTTGTCGACGATCAACGACCGTGGTCGGGCTTTCCGGAAGCCAACTTGTCGACCCGATCCCAGGCGTCGCGGGTCGCGTTCTGGGCTTGATCCCATGTCAATTTCGAGCGCTGCTTGGCCGAGTCCCAGTTCTGCTTGAGCTCGTACTCGACCGCGTCGAAGGGGTGCGAATCCTGTCGCTGACGGGAAGTTCATCGATTCCCCGAGGAGATGGAGTCAAGCGGCACGGCGACAGGTCGCCATCGCGTTCGATAGCGACGAGTGCGATTTGTGATACAATACCTCTCACGGCAGGGACGGCGGCAGGTTGGTGGATGCATTTTCGGGAGCGCCGCGATGTCTTCGGCGTGGGCGATCGTTTTCGCGGGCTTGCTTGGTCTCCAAGTCCCCGTCCCCGCGCCCGGGGATTCCTCGCGTCCGCTCGAGCAGGAATTCCTGACCCTGATCGAGCGTGAATCGCGCGAGGTCGCCTCCCTAGCGGACCAGCTCGAGAAGCAGGGCCGTCGCGAGCTGGCCACGCGGGTTCGCGAGCATATCCCACCCCCAGAGCCATCTGACGGCGCGAGCCGCTTTCACGTGCTGGCCTCGGTCGTGCCGGCCAACCAGCAGGGTACTCAATCGGCGGGTCCAACCGAGCTCAACGCGATCTTGGCTCGTACCGTGGCCGCGCTTCACGACCTTGCCCGTCGGTCGGCCCACGCAAGTCCAGCGCGATACGCCCTGGCCGGCTTTTGCCTCCGAGAAATCCTCGAGCGCACGCCCGACGATCGCGAGGCCAGGCGAGTCCTGGGCTATGTTCCCTATCGAGGAGGCTGGGCGCGCCCGTTTGCCGTCAAACAGCTCTCGGGGGGATTTGTCGACCACCCCACCTTCGGCTGGGTCGGCAAGGACTGGGTCGAGCACCTCAACCGGGGTGAGCTCCCCGCCCCATCCAAGGGTGCACAGAGAGCCGTCCGATGGCTCCCCGCCCATGATGCCGACCAGCTCCGGTCAGGCTGGAACCCCCCATGGCAAATCCTGACCGAGCACTTCGAGGTCCAGACCGACGTCCCGCTCGCCGAGGCCATCAGTTTTGGACGCAGGCTCGAGGCCTTCCACGACCTCTTTACCGCCGTCATGGCCGACGTCCTGGGCGACAACACACCTCTGGCCCGCCGTCTCAAACACTCGACAGACCAGGGTATCCCCGCCCCCAAGCCCCATCTCGTGCTCTATTTCGCCTCGAAAGCGGAATACGTCGAGCGCCTGACCCCGCGACAGGGAGACACGATCGCACGAACCCTGGGATTCTACGACCCGCCCAAGCCTGGCAAGGGGGGACGAGCGCCCGCGTATTTTTTCCGAGACCAGGGGGGGCAGCTCCCGGTCACGGCGACCCTCTATCACGAGGTCTCGCACCAGCTCCTCTTCGAGAACGCCGGCCCGAACGCATACCTCAAGAATAAGGGAAACTACTGGGTCTTCGAGGGGCTCGGAACCTATTTCGAGACCGTCGTCGACCTCTCCGGCGGCTGGCTGCGCTATGGCGGAGTCATCGGCCCCAGGGCCGCCGAAGCCGCTCGGACCCTGGTCGACCAGGGTCGATCCGTCCCGCTTGGCCAGTTTGTCGAGTTCGAGCCCGAGCAATTCAACCAAGAGCAAGCCATCTACCTGCACTATCAGCAGGCGATGGCCGTGTCGCTCTTTCTGATGCAGTCGAATCACGGGCTTCGCCGAGGGGCGTTCCTGGACTATCTCCGCGACGCCTATCATGGCCGGATCAAGCGCGCGACCGGGCGCAGGCTCGAGGACCGGCTGGGCGAGCCCTATCCGAGCCTGGAAAACCAGTATCTCGCCTATCTGAAAGCACACCGGCCAGCCGGCGACGCCAACGAGCCAGCGCCGCGCGCCCAGACGGCCAAGGCCGGCCTTCGCACGGTCCCGAGCGAGTGACGAGCGACGGGTCGGCTATTCGCCGACGTAAGGCATGAGCGCCATGAACCGGGCTCGCTTGACGGCCGCGCTCGAGGCCCGTTGAAAGGCCGCGCAGTTGCCGCTTCGCTTGCGCGAGAACATCTTGTTTTGGTTGGTGCAGAGCTTTTTGAGCAACCCAACGTCCTTGAAGTCGACGTAGGCGGGACGCGGGCATCCCTCACGGGTGCAAAATCGGCATCGGTTCTTACGATTGCGACCAAACTTCTTCCGGGGCATATCCCTGAATTCCTCGGTCGATTCAAACGAGCAGCGCTCGCGGAGAGACATTCCTGGCTTCGACGCGTCGATCGCGTCGTTTGAGTCAAAAACACCAGGGAAACCACGATCGTAGCCCGAGACGGCGAGCGAGTCAAGCGACCGGGGACGAGAAAACGCCGCGTCCGCGCGATGTTGCACGCACGGACGCGGCCGGGGATTGGCGAAATCGAGCCGATCCACCGTTAGACGCCGTTCTGGGCCGGTTTCAGGGGGTTGGGTTGGCTAGCGGCGGCGTTGATTCGGTTGGTGGGAAAGACCGGGTCGGCGGAGGAGGCTTCGCCGACGGCCTGTTTGATCGAGTCCATGGCGTTTTGGGTCACGCCGTCGTGGAACGCCCGGAGGTCGGCGGATTGAGGGTGGTCGGCGAGCTGAAAGCCGGATTTCTCGGCCACCAGCAACGACAACAAGAGCCCCACCAGGCCATTGCCGGCGGCCGCGCCCGCGGGCGAATCGCCGGTGCCCGCGCCACCCGCCATGAAGACCCGCTCGGGGACCAGCGGTTGCGTACACTGGGCCAGATTCTCCGCGACCTTCGCCAGGGCGTAGAGCCGGGGGTCGGAGTACGATTCGATCTTCCGCAGCAACACCGACGCCTCCGACAGCCCCTCTTGCAGGATCCGAGCACCCTCGCCTCGGCCAGCCAGGATCCGCTGCCGGCTCTCGGCCTCGGCCATCACGACCACCTGCTCGGCTTGCTTTCGAGACCGGGCCAGGAGCGCCTCGGCCTCGTTCTCGGCGATCCGAATCCGCACCAGCGAATTCGAAAGCTCGGTCTGCATCTGGGCTTGCGCTTGTGCTTCGTTGAGCGTCAAGAGCTTCTCCGCCGCGGCCACCTGCCGGCCGTAGGTCTCGACCTGCTCCAGTGAAAGCTGACGCAAACGCAACTGCTCGAGCAGCGTCTCGATCTTGCCGCCAGCTTGCTCGGTGTCCGGCTTGCCGATCAGGACGTCGACGCACTCGATGTCGAAATTGTGGAATTTCCGACCCAGCTCGTTGGCCGCCTCCTGCTGGATCGAGTCCCGCTCGTGAAGCAATTCCAGCATCGTCCGCTTGTGCGCCACGTCACGGAAATAGGCCGAAAGCATCGGGTCCAAGGTCTGAGTGATCAGCTTCTTAACGTCGCCAAACCGCTGAATCACGTTCGGGGCCTTTTGGTAGTCGATGTGAACGACAACCGAAAGGGGCAATGTCGGCTCATAGGCGTCGCGCGTGACCAGGTCGATCGAGCGCAGACTCTCGTCATACCGGTGCGATTCCGACCGACCCGTGACCCAGTGCAACACGAAATTGGTCGTGGGGACGAGCACGATGCTGCCCGCGTAGGTGTTGAAGGCGTACTTGCCCGGCCCGAGCGGCTTTTCCTGGACGCCACGCTCTCCCTCCGAGACCCGCTCGCCATGGCGGAACCCCTGGCCCGATAGATCGTTACCGCTGCGCCCGAAATAGCTCACGACGACGCCGACGTAGCCAATCGGGACCAGGGTCTTGGGCTTGGTCTCGATGGTGGCGAACCAGCGATTGATGAAATAGGTGCCGTCGGTCAGGGCGACGTACTGGAGCCCTCGACGACCACCAGAGCGGAGAAACGCCTCGGGGTCCTGAAAATTGTTGTGATAATCCTTGTTGGCTCGATCGACACCGACCGCCGGCGCGATGATCTCGCCCGGGGGCAGCGACGGGCCGTCGTGGACGGTGACGATGCCGATGCTGTCGATGAAGAGCTTTTTCTCGGGACTGAGGGGGTCGGGCGTGTCCACGGGACCGCCGATCCGCACCGGATCGAAGCCGCCGACGTCGCCGAGCTCTTTCTGCCACGACGCCAGCGTGGCCACTTCTTGCCGCCCGCACGCCGCGAGCCGGTATACCAGGGCCTCCGTCATCACCGTGAAGAGCGCCAGGTTGATCGCGTAGACCCCCTCGCGCAGGATCGCCCGCTGACGACCGCGCTGGCCCAGAACCGGGTCCTGGTCTGGACTCGCCAGGTCGCCCACCAAAAACCGCCGCGCATCCTGGAAATTGTTGCAGTCAATCACCTGGCCCAGCGTCTGGCTGGGGGCCAGAGCCTGACCGTCACGGGCGTAGACATAGCCGATCTTGCCCTGGGGCACGGTCACGAGGGGAATCTTGTGAATCCGGTATTGCCAGCGCCAGAGGCCAAAATGGACTCCACCGCGCAACAGGTCGGATTGAAAGCCGGCCTCTCCGTCCATCGAGATGATCCGTCCCCCGGTGACCGATCCCTTGACCGACCAGAGCTTTTCGATCACTCCGACCGAGCTGTTGCCGATGTAGCGGAGGCCCATCAGCTCGGTGACCAGCAAGACCCCGACCGCCAGGGCGATGATCCAGCCCAGGCCGGTGGGAAGATCGATAACCGCAAGTGGCAAATCAAGTTGTGAGCAGGCCCATGCGGGATTTTGGAATGCCGGGTGGGCCATGAACAGCGAGTCCACGACGAATCTCCTCGTTGAACGATCAGGGTTGGGCCATGGGTAGGCGCGAAACGCGCCCCGGGGCCCAGCGCTCCCGGTTGATCCGGGGCTTGGAGGGTCGTTCACCCCTCACGCGCTCAGGGGATATTCGTCGCCGGCGGCGATTATTGGAAACGACCCCCCGCGAACAGCCGCGACGGCTCACGCGGTTGACCCCGACGACGCCGGCCCGTTACTCTCATCAAATCATGGCATACGAAATCGAAATGAAGTTCCGCGTGGCCAGTCAAGACGACCTCGCAGGTCGGCTCGCCACCCTTGGCGCGGCGGCGGGGCCGACGGTTCTCGAGCGCGACCTCTATTGGAACCACCCCGCCCGTGACTTCGCCCAGACCCATGAGGCATTTCGGATTCGTCAGATCGACGACACCAATCGAATAACCTACAAGGGACCACGCCACCCTGGACCCACGAAGACCCGCGAGGAGCTCGAAATCCCCTTCGCGAGCGGACGCGATTCGTTTGAGCAGCTCGGCGAGCTGCTCGCCAGGCTGGGCTTCACGCCCGTCGGCGTCGTCGAGAAATCGCGGACCTCGTATTCCCTCGCTCGCGACTCCATCCCGATGGTGATCACGCTCGACCAGGTCGCCGGCCTGGGTGACTTCGCCGAGATCGAGGCGATCACGAAAAGCGAGCCCGAGATCCCGGCCGCCCAGGCCGCCGTGGTCGAACTGGCCAAGTCGCTCGGCCTGACCGAACTCGAGCCCAGGTCGTATCTTCGCATGGTGCTCGCGGCACGGTCATCGTCGTAAGCCACCCCCGCCGATTCTGGG
>JAKBAP010000226.1 GCA_021808995.1 Planctomycetota bacterium
TCCAGGCCTCTACTCGGACGACACCCAGCAGGCACTCGCGATTTGCGATGTTTTGCTTGAGAACGGCCGGGTCGACCAGGAACGACTCGCCGATCTCTATCTGGGGCTCATGACCCCCAAGGGAGCGTTTGTCGGAGCGCACCGTGGGATTGGGCGGAGCTTTCGCCAGGTTCTGACCGCGCTTGAGGGGGGAATGCCGGCGGCCTCATGCGGGCAGCCTGGGGCGGGGATCGGGGCCGCCATGCGGATCGCGCCAATCGCCCTTTACTTCCGGGATTCGCCGGATCAGCTCTTTGACGCGGTCATGGACGCGAGCCTGATTACCCATCGCGACATCCGGAGCCTGGGGGGCGCGATCGCTGTCGCCCACGCGATCAGGCGCCTGGTCGCGGGTGAGCCTCGCGATCCGGCTTTCCCCCTCTGGATCGCCAGCGACCTGGCCAAGCACGACGCCCGGATCGAGGCCGATCACGGCCAAACGGTCACCCATCGCCGCGAGCACGGCCGATCGATGTCGCGAGCGATCGCGAGGGCGGAATCGCTCCTGGAAATGCCCCGCGACCAGGCCCTGCGGGCGCTCGTCGACGAGGCCAACCGCCACGGTGCCGAGCCCGAATGCCGCCGGCCCACCATGGGCTTTCCCCCAGCCTGCATCCCGACCTGCCTCTACATCTTGCTCACAACTTCGTCATTCGAGGAAGCCCTCACCGAGGTCGTCAACCTCGGGGGCGACAGCGACACCACGGGTGCCATCCTGGGCGCGATGGCCGGGGCCCTCTACGGCGTCCAGGCCATCCCCGAGCGATGGCTCGACGGACTGCGAAATCTCGAGGGGGTCAACGCCAGGGCGATCGCGCTTGCGCAACGATCCACGGCCGGCCTTGCGATCCCCGACCTGATCGCCACCGAACACGCCCTCACTCGCGAGGAGCTCGAAACCTTTGAGCAGTTCGCCAGCGTCGGTGCCGAGGACCGCGATCAAGGTCTCAACCCCGTCTTCTAGGCTTCACCCACCGATTCGCCGCTCGTCAAAGCGGGTTCTGGAACACCAGGCCAGAGCCCGCCTTCGTGACGATCACATGCAACACGCCCTTTCCGTCACGACGGCTTCCGTGTAAAAAAGAATAGGCGATGTGAACGCGGGCGAGCTCAATTCGGACTCGCCTGCCCACGAGCCATCCGATCCAATCCATGACACGCTAGGGATTCTCGGGGCCCGACGCACGATGAGTCGGATCAGCCAAGATCAAATTCGACGCCGGCTTGACGAGGCGGAGGGATACCTGCTTCTCGAGCTCCCCTTGCGCTCGCTCGAAATCCTCGAAAGCCGCGCCGATTGGGCCGGTATGCAGTTCGAGGCGTGCCTCTTGAAGGGCGAGGCCCTGCGCGAGCTCAATCGATATCGGGAGGCTCTCAAGCCGCTCGAGATGGCCTCGGCCCTGCGCCCGGCTGATTCGCGGGTCGCCTTGGCCCTGGGCTGGTGTTATAAGCGAACCAACCGCCTTGCCCAGGCGATCGATTCGCTCGAGCGGGTCGCCCGCGAACAGCCCGGCGACGCCTTGATCCACTACAACCTGGCCTGTTACTGGAGCCTGGCGGGAACCGCGAGCAAGGCGATCGAAGCCCTCGCGACGGCTCTCGAGCTCAACCCCGAGCTCCGTGGACTGGTGCCCCTGGAAGCCGATTTCGACCGGCTCCGCGGCAACCCCGATTTCGAGCGCATGGTCCCCGGCCGCGCCCCAGCGTGAGCACCACGGAGATCCCCACGCCAGCCAATGTCTAGGAAATCCGCCCCTCGGCGCTCCGGGCACGCAAGGAATGCACGCGCGGGGGCTGCCGGCTTGAGAGACGGTTTCGCGCGCTGGTCCTTTTCCCTTAGCTCTCGTCGAGGATTCGCTGGGTGATTTCGCGTTCGCAGAGTTTGCACCACTTCCAGCGCTTTTTCCCGGGCGTCTCGTCGAGATGCTGAAGGGCGACCTTGATCGAACGGAACCAGATTTTACCCTCGGCCTCCGGGACCTTCTCGAGTTTGGTACAACGGGCGAAATGGAGCAGGTTGGAGGTGGATCGCATGGCCAGCGGTTTGTCCCCGGCGGCGGAGACCCCGTGAAAGATGAAGCCGATCGCCTCAAGCCGGGTCTCGGAGAAATCCTCGATCGATTCCAAGGATCGAACGCCCAGGGGTTCTTTGACCGTCTTCATGGAAGGAATCCCGATTTTAGCGTTTTTGCTGATTTGTAGCATAAACGGTAACTTAACAAATAGGCCGCCAGGCCGCAAGATGAACGGGCGACGCCCGGGATGGTGGACGGGGCCTTTGATGAGGACCGAACGGAGTGATTCGCGAAACGGTTGGCCATCTGCGTGATCTGCCTCGGTATCGCCAGATCCTGACGGGGCTCGTTCGTTACGGATATCAGGACGTCGTGACCGCGCTCCGGCTCGAGGGAATCGCACGGCCGTTTGAGCGCGCGGCCCTGGGGTCCGAGGTCGGGCCCCACGACCGGCCCGCCCGGCTGCGAATGCTCTGCGAGGAGCTCGGTCCGAGCTTCGTCAAGCTGGGCCAGATCATGAGCACCCGCGCCGATTTGCTCCCCGAGAGCTATACGACCGAGCTTGCCCTGTTGCGCGATTCGGCCCGGTCGTTTCCCTTCGAACAGGTCGAGTCGATTCTCCGCGAGGAGTTCGGCCGGCCGGCCCATGCGGTGTTCCGGTCGATCGATCCCGAGCCGACCGCGGCGGCCTCGATCTCCCAGGTTCACCGCGCGGTCCTGCACGACGGGCATGTCGCCGCGGTCAAGATCCAACGCCCCGGCATCGCCAAGGTCGTTCAGGCCGATCTCGATATCCTCAAGAACCTGGCCCACCTGATCGAACGGCGAATTCGCGAGCTCGCGGTCCACCGTCCACTCGCCCTGGCCCACGAATTCGAGCGGACGATGAAGCGCGAGCTCGATTTCACCATCGAACGCGCGAGCATCGAGCGCTGCCGCAGGCTCTTCGCCGGGAACCCAACCATCCATGTCGTGCGGACCTACCCCGAGTATTGCACCCCTCGCGTGCTGACGATGGAATTCATCGAAGGGGCCGCGATCAACGACCGCGCCGCGATCCTGGGGTTCGGCCTGAACCCCGAGGAGATCGCCGATCGAGGCGCTCGAATCGTCCTCGAGATGGTCTTTCGCCACGGTTTCTTTCACGCCGACCCCCACCCCGGCAATCTCAGGGTGCTGGAAAGCGGCGTGATCGCCCCGCTCGATTATGGGATCTTCGGCCAGCTCGACGCGATCACCCGCGAACGCATCGCGGACTTGCTCTCGGGCTTGATCGCCCAGGACCCCGACCGCGTGCTCCGAGCCCTCAAGGCCCTCGATGTCCGCATCAACCCCAGCGACACCCGCGCCTTCCGCAGGGACCTGGCCGAGCTGACCGCCTCGTATTCCGACCTCTCACTGGAAACGATTAGCCTCTCACCCCTGCTGCACGAAATCTTCACGCTCGCTCGCGCCCATCGCATCCAGATCCCCGCCGATCTGGTCTTGCTGATCCGGGCCCTGGTCGGGATCGAGAGCGTCGCCCGCTCGCTCGACCCGCGATTTGACATCGCGGCCCGGCTCACTCCGCTTTTGCGCGAACTCTACCTGCGCAGGCTCAGACCCGATCGGATCCTCCAGGAATCGCTCCGGGCGGGCGAGGATTTGAGGCGGATCGCCACGATCCTCCCCGAGGTTCTCTCGCAATCCCTGGAATCGATCCGCCAGGGACAGCTCAAGGTCAATTTCGACCTTCAAGGGATGGGCCGGCTGGTCCGCCAGCTCACCCGAGCGAGCAACAGCCTGACCGTCGGGATCGTCGTGGCGGGGCTCCTGGTCGCCTCCGCATTGGTCCTTCGCTCGGGCCTGCCCATCCTCGCCTATTCGGGATTCGCGCTGGGGCTGGTCCTTTGTTGCTGGCTGGTCTGGAATATGTCGCGCGACTGATCGGGTCCTGGTCAGGTACGGATCTTGGCCCAGCGCAGGCTTGCCAAGGTTCCAAACCCAATGAAGGGGAGCCAGGCGACCATCGGCGGTGAGAGCCAGCCCGCGCTCCCGAGGAAATAGCAGAGAATCCCCGCCCCATAAAAAAGCGCCGAGTTCCCTAGCGAAAAACCCAGGCTGAGGAACGAATTGCGCCCATAGCCGCTAAGCACGAGCGGGAGGCTCATGAAGAGCAAGGTAAGCCCCATGAGCGGGCGTAAGATCCGCACGTGCAACGACATGGCCACGTCGACACGCTCGGAACCCTCCGTCGAGGGATCGGTGAGCCCCTGGAAAAGATCAAACGTGCTGGCGAGCGAATACCAGGTCGGCTTGCGCGTCATGGCCTGAAAGTTCAGGCTCGATCGCAGGAAGTAAGTTCCCTTGCCGACCTCCACGAGCTTATCGAGCTCGGCGAATGGCGCGAGCATGAGCGGGTTAGGCGCGAAGGGGAGGTCCAGGATCGCCGCCAGATAGGCCGCCCCGGACTGCGGCGTGGCGTTGACGGGGGGCTGGGCCGCGGGTTCGACCGCCGCGAACTCGGGCTTTTGTGGAGGGGCGTAGGGGCGTGGATAGCCCTCGGGGTCGATCACGGGACGCAGAATCTCGCCATTGACCGCGAAAGCCTCGGAATCGAGCGGCGGGCTGATCGTCGCGCCACGCACCAGCCACCCCCCCTTGAGCGGGGCCGTCGGATCGTCGGGCGAAACGTAGGTCGCCTGGTCGGCCTTGATTTCGCGCATCGATCCATACACCTCGACCGGAATCGTCGCGTGAAAACTGATCAAGGTCCGGGTCGCCCGGTCGGCCTCGTTGGCATGGAGCAAGATCCGCTCCGAATCGTAACGCGAGGAGACGTGGACCTTTTGCTCGCCATCGTCGTCGTGCGACTTGGCCAACTCTCCCGCGAGCGGTGGCATGATCACTTCTTGATTCATGATCACGATCGCGCTGACCAGGACCGACGAGATCAGCACCGGCCGGATCGCGCGGTGCGTGCTCACCCCGGCCGCCAGCATCGCCAAATGCTCGTTGTTGCGCTGCATCCAGGTGACGGTGAAGATCGCCGCCATCATGCCAATCACGCCCGAGAGCTGGTCAAACATCTGACTCTGGCGAATCAAATAATACCGACCCATCACCCGGACAAGGTCCAAGCCATCCGCGCGCTTGGTGAATTCGTCGAAATTCGAGAACGCATCGATGACGATGTAGAGCCCGACGAGCGAGAAATAGCAGATAAAATAAGCCTTGACGAAGGCCCAGTAGCGTTCTCGGTCGAGGATTCTCACGGCTGGCCCCCTTGCCGGTCCATTAGTGTCTGACGACCGGCGGCAGCGCGAACGCCGCGAGCACGGCCAATAAAACGTTGCCCATCCAGAGAGCCTGCCACGGGGGCAGGAGCCCCTCCTTGCTGATGTTCACGCCAAAGAGCATCAGGGGGTAATAGAGCACGATGATCGGCATGAAGCAGGTGATGAACGCCGAGAGAAAATCGCGTCTGGCGAACAGGATCCCGACGGGTGCCCCCAGGACGACGAAGAGCAGGCTGCCAAAGGCCATCGAGACCCGCAATTGCCGTTCGGTCTCGAGCTCGTTGCACTTGGCGATCCAGGCCGTGCGGGTGATGAACGCCTGATTCACGTCGGACCAATTGATCCGGTCCAGGCGCCCAGCGGCGAACCCGAACCCCGCCATGATTGCTTGCTTTTTCCGCTCGGTCGCCAGCAGATAATGGTGCCGGGCGAGCTCGGCGGCGATCTCGGGATTGGTGTATTCCTGGATGTTTTTCTCGACGCCAAACCCGCTATCGGATGGGATCGGGATCTCGAGGGTATCCTTGTTGATCAGCATCACGTCGGCGTCTCGGACGTTATGCTGGACCTCGGCGTCGTCGAGCAGGACGCGGACCATTTTACCGGGCAGATCGAAGCTCATGACCGCGCTTCGGGCCTGAATGACGGCGTCGTAATCGCTGTCGGCGGACCGAACCTTGGCCTTGTGCTTGAAGGTCGGGTCGATCATGACCTTCCCCTCGACGTCTCGGACCTTGATCGAGAACGGCCAGCGGCGATGGTCGAACTCGCGATCCCGCTTGAGGAGCTTATAGACCATGTCCTCCAGGTCCTTGAAGATCACCATCTTGGCGTTGTGATTGGAGGTAGGGATCCAGCCGGTGCTGATAAAGAGCAGGCCGGCGGAAAGGGCGATCGCCATGGAGAAGGTCGGCCAGAGCACCGTCATGACCGAGAGCCCGGCGGTTTTGACCGCGATGATTTCGTTGTCGCCAGCGAGCCGGCCGTAAACCACGGTCGACGCGAACAGAAGGGAGACCGGAATGGTATAGGGAAGCGTGCTGGGGACGATATACGGCACTAGGTGCAGGACATCGGCCGGCGAGAGCCCGACATTCCGGGCCTGGGCGGCCACCATGAACAGGACGAAGATCGCCGTCATCGTGACCAGGGCCAAGATAAAGGCACGGGCGACCTCGAAGATCACGTATCGCTGCAAAATGCCCAAGGCAGGCCTCCATGCCCAAGGTCGCGCCCGATCCGCTCCAAGGAGCGACGGTCCCCAACGGATTCCGAATCTCCACTCGCGTGATTCTAGGCGACCGGATCAAGGCACCCGCAAAGGGCCAGCCCGAGCCGTCGCGCCCCCTCGACCAGGTCGGTCTCACCCGGCAACCCAAAGGTCAACCGGAGATGGTTTCGCGGCCTGGGGCCAGGCTCGTCCGCGAACGCGAATTCGCCCGGCACATAGATCACTCCTTCTTGAACGCAGCGGCCAAACAGCGGACCGTCAAATCCCGCGTCCAGCCCCGCCGGAAGCGTCATCCAGACAAACAGGCCCCCCTCGGGAATGGTCCACTGAATCTCCGGGTCGAGCGGGCCGACGAATTCGTCGAGCGCGGCCAGGAATCGATCGCGCTTCCGCGCGTAAATCGTGCGTAAATCGTCCACATGCTGATCGTAACCACCCCCCGCCAGGATGCGATTGATCAACAATTGGGTGAAATTGCTCGTGCCAAAATCATGGTTGGCCTTGAGCCCCAGGATCGGCTCGACCAGATCCCGCGGCACCACGCCGTACCCGAGCTTGAGGCCCGGGGAAAGGGTCTTGCTGAAAGTCCGGGCGTGGATCACCCAGTCTCCGCCGGCGTCGTGACTGTAGATCGTCGGCGCCTCCGCGCACCCAAACGACAGCCCACGATAGGCCGCGTCCTCAAGGATCAAGATCCGCCCGGTCCGCGACCACTTCCGCGCGATCTCAAGGAGCGCCGGCCTGCGCTCAGGCGCGAGGGTAATCCCCGTGGGATTGGCGTGCTCGGGGATCGTGTAGATCATCTTGACCCGCTCGAGCTCGCCAGACCTCTCGAGCGCGGCCAGGGTTTCCTCGAGCGCGTCGGGCCGCAGCCCACCACCATCGATCGGAACGCCGATCGCCCGAGCGCCTCGCGACTCAACCGGACCAAGAAACACGAAATACGTCGGCGATTCCACCAGCACGATGTCGCCAGGATCGAGCAACGCCTCGCAAACCAGATAGATCAACTGAGCCGAACCCGTGGTCACGACCGTCCGAGAGATCGCACAGGCATAATCCCCCCCGCGACGGCCGTCGCCGCGTTCCATCAGGCCGACCAGCCGCTCCCGCAGCCTCGCGTCGCCGATCGTGGTCCCATACTGGAGCGCCCGCGGACCATCGATCGGGTCCGAAAGCAATTCCTCCACGGCCCGACCCACCAGCTCGGCCGGCAGGGAGGCCTGGTCGACAAACCCCGCCGCCAACGAGACGACTCCAGGATTCTCGAGCGCGATTCGCATCAATCGACTGATCGACGCCGGTTTGACCCGCTGGGCCATCTCGCTTTTCATGATTGGAAACGTCATCTTCAGAATGTCGCCATGTGCAACCGCCAGACGACCCAGAGGACGCCTCGGGTAATCTAACGGTCCATCCAACGCTGTCAACCTCGGTTGTTCCGGCTCGCCCGATACGCGTCAGGCTCCGTTTCGCCTACTTGGTCGCCCTCGCCTCGCCCCCTCGGGAGAGCCGAGACTCCCCCGGCGGGTTCGCAAGATCCCCCGCCGCCTCCCGGAGCAGTCGCGCCGCCGGATCCCGCCAGTACCGATCACCCCCCCGCGAAGGCAAAACCCGATTATAGAGTAGAACAACCGAAGCCTTGGGGCGATAGCCGCGATGTCGCTCGATTTCCTTCATCGCCTCGTCGAGCGGACGCCCCTCGACCACGAACCGATAAATCCCCATCCAGGCCGGCGACCGATCCATGCATCCATGGCAGTGAACCAGAATGGGCCATGCGGAGGGGTCCTGGGCGAGGCGAAGGGTTTCGTCGAGAAAACGACTCGAGGCCAGTTCCGAGGGATCGGAAGGGCTTCCGACATAATGGGTT
>JAKBAP010000227.1 GCA_021808995.1 Planctomycetota bacterium
AGCGGTCGAGGCCGCTACCTGGCTTGGCACGACCACCTGGGCTTGTCCCATCCGCTCCAGGAGGCCCGTCGTGATCAGGATTCTCGGTAGAATCACCGGGCCGACCCCGGCGTCGATTGGGTTTTTAACGCCCCGCCCGTTCCGGAGCGCGGTCGCGACACGCGGCCCGACGAATTCTCGACCCTGAGCGGCCTCCCTGGCCATCCGTCTCGCGACAAAGAGCCGCGGCCGGGGCTGCCGAGGCTCGCCGGCGGGCGACTCTCCATCGGCTGTGGGCGACCAGGAAAACGCCGTCGCAACCCGTTCGCTTGCCCAGTGTTGGAGCGAGCCGATCACGCGCCGGCATTCGGGTTCGCTGGGCAATGTCACGCCCAATCCCGCCACCAACACGACCATCACGAATCGCGACATCATGACCCACACTCCCGGTGTTTTGAGCTTCATGACTTTCACGGGACCGTCCAGTGCGACACGTCGAGGAGGTCAATCTCAGGAGGGGATGGCTTCGGCCATCGTTTCGTCAGTAGAGTCTATCGACTGGAGATTGTGGAGACTTTAGATAGAGTGAGGTAATTGGGTAGAGACGGCCGCATCCGGCCTATTTCACCATGGCGGAGTTCCCTCCGGATGCGTAGGATCTTTTGTGCGTCGGGTCTGGGACAGGGATGTTGGCTACGAGGAGTCGCCGAGCGATGGGACGAAGGGTGCTGGTGACCGGTGCCGGCGGGTTCATCGGGAGCCATTTGACGGAACACCTGGTCCGCGCGGGGCATCAGGTTCGGGCACTGATTCGCTATACCGGCCGAGGCGACTTGGGGAACCTGGGCGACCTGCCGGATGAGATTCTCGCATCGCTCGAGGTGGTCCGTGGCGATCTCAAGGACCCGGTTTCGGTGTGGGGCGCGGTCCGGGGTTGCGAGTGGGTGTTTCACCTGGGTGCCCTGATCGCGATTCCCTATTCGTATGAAAATCCCTATGACGTGGTTCAAACGAATGTCCTGGGGACTGCGCACGTTCTCGATGCGTGCCGGCGGAGTGGTGATCTGGCGCGTTTGATTGTCACCTCGACGTCGGAGGTTTACGGGACGGCTCAGCGGGTTCCGATTGACGAGGGACATCCGCTGCGGGGCCAGTCGCCCTACGCGGCCTCGAAGATTGGCGCGGACGCCCTGGCCGAGAGTTATCACCGATCGTTTGGCCTGCCCGTGGCGATCTTGCGGCCGTTTAACACGTTTGGACCAAGGCAGTCGGCGCGGGCGATCATTCCGACGATCATCAGCCAGGCGCTTTGTCGGCCGTCGATCCGGCTGGGTCGATTGGACCCTCGGCGTGATTTGACGTACGTGAAGGATACGGCGGCCGGTTTCGCGGCGATCGCGGGCTGTGACCAGGCGATTGGGCGGGCGGTGAACATCGGTCGCGGCGAGGACGTTTCGATTGGCGAACTGGTGGGGATGATCGGTGGGCTGCTGGGGCGTGAGATCCCGGTCGAGAGCGAAGCCGCGCGGGTTCGACCGGCGGCGAGCGAGGTCGAGCGGTTGCTGGCCGGGACAGCGCTTGCGAGTGAGCTTTGGGGCTGGAAGCCCACTTACAGCCTTGAGCAGGGGCTCTCGGAGACGATCGCCTGGGTGGCCGACCACCTGGATCGGTTCCGGGTCGATGCCTACGCGACCTGACGGGCCTGGCGCGACGGGGTGGTTGCCAAAGCGAGATCAGGGTCGCTAGTTTAATAGCGTGACGGAAACCCGTCCACCAGGGCGAGTTCTCGAATCGCGAGCGAGGGTCGTGGACCGCGCGGGGACTCTGGTTGTCCCTCCGCTTGAGATTGAGCGGCCCAAGGACCTCGGAAATCCGTCATTCCCACCTGTTTCAAGGGCAAGAATGAGCATCGACTGGTCGCCGCTTCGCGGCGTGATTGAGCAAAACGAGCGGTTTCTCGTGACCACCCACGTCCGGCCCGACGGTGACGCGCTGGGGTCCGAGGTGGGCATTGTCGGGCTCTTGCGCCAGTTTGGAAAGGACGTCCGGGTGGTCAACGCCAGCCAGACGCCGGCTCGGTATGACTTTCTCGACTCGACCGGGACGATGTTCGAGCATTACGCCTCGGTCGCCGCCGCGGATGATCTGACCACCAACCGGGCGCTTGTGATCGTCGACCTCTCGTCCTGGAGCCAGCTCGGGGACATGGCCGAGTTCGTCCGTTCGTTTCCGGGACCGCGGGTGGTGATCGACCATCACCTCGGTCACGACGACCTGGGCGCGATCATGCTCAAGGACCAGACGGCCGAGGCGGCGGGCCTTCTCGTGATGGACGGGGTGTTGGCCTGCGGGGGTGTGCTGGATACCTGGACCGCGACGGGGCTTTTGACGGCGATCGCGATGGACACCGGCTGGTTTCGCCATCCCTCGACGAGGCCACGAACCCTTCGCGCGGCCGCCCAGCTCATGGAGGCCGGCGCGGCCATCAACGATATCTATCGTAATCTCTACGAGAGAAACACGTTGGGCCGGATGAGACTGATCGGCGAGACCTTGAGCCGGCTCACGACCACGCTCGGCGGCCGGATCGCGTACGCGACCGTCACCAAGGCCGACCTGGCTCGGGCAGGCGCGATTCCGTCCGACTCCGAGGACCTGGTCGACTACACCGCCAGTATCCGGGGGGTCGAGCTGGGCATGCTCTTCATCGAGCAGCCGCGGGGAGGAGTTCGTGTTTCACTGCGGGCTCGGACGGGGCTTGATTGCTCCTCGTTGGCGCGGTCGTTTGGCGGGGGTGGGCACCACGCGGCGGCCGCCGCCAGTCTCCCGGGATCCATGGACGAAAGTGTCGAGGCTGTCCTGGGAGCGGCCAGGTCGGCTCTGGAACAACATCGCGCCCCGTAACAGCCCCGTTTTTCGATTCCCACCACCGACCACCGAATCCTTGATGATCACGCCTGAGAAACCCACGCCCGAGGTGATTCGCAACGATGTCACGACGTGAGCTTTTGGTCCGACTCGTCTGGGGTTGCAGGGCTGTCCTGGGGCTGGTGATGCTCGTCCCTGGCATGGCATTCTTGCTTTCGCCGCTCAAGAAGAGCGGGCGGGGCACGTCCTTTGACGCGCTCGCCCGGATGAGCGAGCTCAAGGTAGGCGAACCGCGCGCGTTCGCGGTGCTGAAAGACCTTCGCGATGGCTGGGTCAAATACCCGCGCGAGCCGATCGGCTCGGTTTGGCTGATCCGCCAGCCTGACGGGGTCGACCCACCGGTGGTGGCGCTCACGGCCGAGTGCCCGCACCTGGGCTGCGCGGTCAATCTGGCGGCGGACGGCAAGTCGTTTCTTTGCCCCTGCCATAACAGCATTTTCAGCCTGGCGGGCAAGCCCGAAAACACGGTCTCGCCGCGCCCCATGGACCCCTTGGACGTCCAGATCACGAGCGGGCCGGACCCCGAGATCCGGGTGAAGTTCGAGCGCTTTCGTCCCCAGGCGGATCGGAGGATTCCCCTTGCTTAAGTCGCTCACCGACTGGATCGACGATCGAACCGGCTATCGCTCGCTATTAGCCTGGGCGCGGGATTTCCCAGCGCCCGGCGGGGTGGGCTGGCGACATGCGCTGGGGCCGGCTTTCGCGATCGTCTTCGTGCTCGAGGCGATCACGGGCTTGTTGCTGATGGTGGCGTACAGCCCCTCGTCGTCGACGGCGTGGGGGAGCGTCTTTCACATCGAGCATGCCCTCTGGATGGGCTGGTTCATCCGGGGCGTTCATTATTTCGCGGGCCAGGCGATGGTGATCCTGATCGGGCTCGTGCTGCTGCAAATGGTCGTGACGGGGGCCTACCGCCAGCCGAGGGAATTCCGCTGGTGGCTGGGCCTGGGGCTGCTATTCCTGACCATCGCCCTGAGCCGGACGGGGCACTTGCTTCCCTGGGACCAGGAGGGATATTGGTCGACCAAGATCGAGACCAACATCGTCGCCGGCATTCCGGTCGTGGGGCCCTACCTTCAGCGGCTCATTGTCGGTGGCGATGACTACGGCAACGCGACCATCACCCGGTTTCACGCGGCGCATGTCGTCGTGCTTCCGACCCTGCTCGGGGTTTGCCTGGCCGCGACCATCGTCCTGGTGCGCCGTCGCCGGACCGTGACCGACGAGATTGCTCGGACAGAAGCCTTTTGGCCTGAGCAAGCTCTCAAGAACCTGGTTGTCGCCGTGGTGGTGGTCGTGGGTTCGATCATCGCGAGCTTGGCCCTGGGCGGGGCGGGTCTGGACGCGCCCGCCGACCCCTCCAGTGGCGAATTTCCCGCCCGGCCCGACTGGTATTTCATCTGGTTGTTCCACCTCTTGAGGACCCTTCCCAGCGATCTCAGGCTGGTCGCGACGCTGGTGGTCCCAGGCGCGATCGTGAGCTTGCTCTTCTTGCTCCCGCTCCTGGATCGCCTCCTGCCGAAAAAACTCGCCCATGGGCTCGCCTGCGCGGTGGTTCTGGCGATTCTGGGCGGGGTCGGATATCTGACGTACGGGTCGCTCCGCGCGGACGCGGCCGATGCTCATTTTCGCGAAGCTCTGGCGGAAGCCGACCAGACGAGCGACCGAGCGACCGCGCTGGCGGCCGACCTCGAGACCGGGGTTCCACCCGAGGGCTCGACCTACCTGCTCCGCCAGGACCCGCTCTGGAGGGGCAGGGGGGTGCTTGAACGCAAATGCCTGGGCTGCCACGTCGCGGAAGGCAAGGGCAAGGGTGAACAAACGGCCTCGGACCTCGCCCAGTTCGGATCGCGGGAGTGGATCGGGGGCTTGCTCGAAAACCCCAGCTCGAAGCGCTATTTCGGCGCGACCGCGGGGGCCGGGGGCATGGCCGAGTGGAAACGCGCCAGTAAGCTCAAACCCGAGGAACTGAGCCTGGTCGCCGATTTCGTCGCGACCTTCGCGGTGGTCCCGGACGACGTCACGCCCGACGACTGGCTGTCGACCAAGGAAATCGCCGATCACCCCGGTTTGCCGCTGTTTCAAAAGGAGTGCGGCACCTGCCACGTCGTCGACGGCCTGTCCGAAGGGGGCACGCGCGACGCGCCCGAGCTGTTCGGCTGGGGCTCGCCCCGCTGGATCTCTCGGATGGTGCGAAAGCCAGGCGCGGCCGATCGCTACGGTTTTCTCGAGCCCAAGCATCAAATGCCCGCGTTTCCCGCCGAGCAACTCACCCGGGGCGACCTCGACATGGTGATTCGCTATCTCAGGGGCGACTATTTCAAGACCGCCCCAGCCGCGAAAGCCCACTAGCGGCCCTTCGCCTCCCCAAGAGCGGATGCGCGTTCGGGTGCGCATCGGAGTGCGCATCCGGGCCCGCGCATCGGTTTGGGAAGGAAGCCACGCCCGAAAACCGATCCTTTCGCGACCCGAGCGGACGGCGACTGGTCATGTGGCTTCCCAGATCGCGAGGGCGCTGCGAATCTCAAAAAAAACCGGGTTTTCGGCTCGATTTTTCTTGTCTTTCGCCGTGGCCCAAGGCTAGACTCCCTCGGGTCGTGAGTGATCACGACGGATGCTTGGAGATTGATGGATCAAGATTCCTCTCGTCGTCTTGGCGACCCAAGGAGGGTTCACGGGAAGTTGAGTGGCCGGCTCTCATGCCGGCGGGGTCTCCCAGGCCCGCGATCATTAACACAGGTCGATTTGAAGAACGCCCGGCGCTCGCTCGTGAGTGGGCTTCCGGGATCACGACGAATGGAATTCGCCACGACCATTTCATGGAAGGGATGTCATGAAGAATCGTCCACTGATCGGCGTCAACACCGACTTCCGCGCCACGGCCAAGGGCCGGACGCCCCACAGCTTCATTCACAGCGGCTATTTCGAGTGCCTGCTCGCCGCTAATGCCTTGCCTATCTTCATTCCCCCGCTCATTCGCGAGTCCGACCTGACGCCGATCCTCGATCGGCTCGATGGGCTCATGCTCACGGGGGGTGACGACCTCGACCCACGCAAGATGGGGCTCGCCCCTCACCCCGCGGTCACCCTGGTCAGCGAGCGCCGCGAGATCGCTGATCGATTGCTCTGCAAGCACGCCCAGCAACGCAGGCTTCCTACCCTGGGGATCGGCCTGGGCATGCAAGAGCTCAACGTCGTCTCCGGCGGCGGCCTCTATCTCCACCTCCCCGAGGACCTCCCCAAGAGCATTCCTCATCGCGACCCGCAGGGGGGCGCGCATCGGCATCTCGTCGTGATTCAGCCGGGCACTCGGCTCGAAAAGATCTATGGACCCGGTGAAGTCCGGGTCAACAGCTACCACCACCAGGGAATCCGCAAGCTCGCCCCCAATTTCAGGGTGAGCGCGCTCGCCCCCGACGGGCTCATCGAGGCCTTCGAGGGTAAGGATCACTCCTGGTGGGTGACGGGCGTGCAATGGCACCCCGAGAACGAGGGCAACATTTCGCTCGACATGCAGCTCATCGAGGCATTTGTCGAAGCATCCGCCAAGAAGAGCGCGCCCGCGCTCGCCAAGGTGGGTTGAAATCGGCCTCGATCGCGACGCGCTTGGCCAGGACGGCCAATTTCGCCATGAAGGCGGCGCGTCGTGCATCGCGGCTCGTGCTTGAAAACAGACTTGGGAATAGCGTCAGGCACCCCTTCCTGGGAAATCGCCGGAACGAGGCAATGGAATTGCCGAGAAAACGGTGCCTGACACGGTTCCCAAGTACGAGCTATCGGATCACTCGGGTGGGGTGCCTCTCCATTTCTGGCTGAAGCAAAACATAATGCGTCGGCGAGTGAATTCCGCGCCCCGACCTTGGCTGGATCGCACGAGTACGTGCCCGAAGCGCCTGCGAGTGAATACCGGGCAAGACAATCGATGGCTCCAGAGCCCGAGGCTGGGACCGGAGTTCACTCGAGGTCGGCTTGGCGATCCGTCTCCCTCAAGCTTGAACCGCCTCGATCTCGACCAGCGAGGTCGTGGCCAGGGCGAGTTTTCGGACGTCCTCGTTGATTCGCATCGAGCAAAATCGGGGGCCGCACATGCTGCAAAAGGCGGCCGATTTGAAGGCGTCCTGGGGCAAGGTCTCGTCGTGCATGCGACGGGCGGTCTCGGGGTCGAGCGAGAGCCGGAATTGCTCTTCCCAGTTGAATTGATAGCGGGCCCGCGAGAGGGCGTCGTCGCGGTCGCGGGCACCCGGGCGCTTGCGGGCCAGGTCGGCGGCGTGGGCGGCGATCTTGTAGGCGACCACTCCCTGGCGGACATCCTCGACCTCGGGTAGACCCAGGTGCTCCTTGGGCGTGACATAGCAAAGCATGCTCGCGCCATGCCAGCCCGCGAGGGCGGCGCCGATCGCCGAGGTGATGTGGTCGTATCCGGGAGCGATGTCGGTTACGAGCGGCCCCAGCACGTAGAACGGCGCTTCGTCGCACAGGATCGCCTGTTTCTCCATGTTAAGCGCGATCTGGTCCATCGGGACATGGCCTGGTCCCTCGACCATGACCTGGCAGCCCTTGGCCCAGGCGCGACGGGTGAGCTCGCCCAGGGTTTTGAGCTCGGCGAATTGCGCCTCGTCGGAGGCGTCGGCGATCGAGCCGGGGCGGAGGCTGTCACCGAGGCTAAAGGTCACGTCATAGGCCCGCATGACGTCGCAGAGGTCCTCGAAATGCGTGTAAAACGGGTTTTCCTGGCCGCGAAGGGCCATCCACTGGGCCATCAGAGCCCCACCTCGCGAGACGATCCCGGTGACGCGGTTGGCGGTCAGCGGGATGTATTCGCGCTTGATGCCGGCGTGGATCGTCATGTAATCGACCCCCTGCTGGGCCTGGTGCTCGATCATGTCGATCATGTCGCGGGCCGACAGCTCGTCGACTCGCTTGACGGTCTGGATGGCCTGATAGATGGGGACGGTTCCCACGGGAACGGGGCTGGCGGCGATGATGGCGGCGCGGATCTGGTCGATCTTGCCCCCGGTCGAGAGGTCCATGACGGTGTCAGCGCCCAGTGAGACGGCCATTCGGAGCTTGGCGAGCTCGTTGTCGATATTCGAGGTCACGGCCGAGTTGCCGATGTTGGCGTTGATCTTGCAGCGGGCCTTGATGCCGATGGCCATGGGCTCGAGCCCGGCCGCCAGGTGGGCCGTGTTGGCCGGGATGACCATCCGCCCCCGCGCCACCTCCGACCGCACCAGCTCGGGCTCAAGTCCCTCGCGGTTCGCGACGTAATTCATCGCGTCCGAAATCTCTCCCCGCCGTGCGATCTCGATCTGCGTCATCGTCAAAAGCCTCCCAATCCCCTCGATCGTTCGTCGCCCCAGCGCGTTTTCGATCCCGCCGCGCCGTTCCGCCGTGGTCGACCCATTCGGTATAACAATTTGGCGGGCGCTCCGTACAGGGGCGTGAGACGGTGATCGAGCGCCCCGCCTCCCCCGGGGCTCCGGTCACCCGGGTCCAG
>JAKBAP010000228.1 GCA_021808995.1 Planctomycetota bacterium
ATTCCAATGGCTGCCAGGTCGCGCTTCGGCTCGCGCTCGAGCATCCGGCGGGGGTGCGTGGGTTTCTCTTTTCGAACCCCGCGCTCAAGATCGCCCTTCCGATACCCCGGGCCACGATTCTGCTGGGGCGGTTTCTGCTGGCTTTCTTTCCCTGGTTCACGATCAAGGGGCGGGTCCAGACCGAGCTCCTGACCCACGACCCCGCGCTCCGTCGGGAGCTCGCGGCCGATCCCTTGCGGCATACGAGGATGTCGGCTCCGCTGTTTTTTGGGATGATCGAGGGGGGGGCGATGGTTTCGGCCCGAGCGGCGGAGATCACCGAGCCCTTGCTCATGATCCTGGGGGGCGAGGACCCGGTCATCGAGCCGACGAATTCGCGGGAGGTTTTCGAGCGATTCGGGAGTCTCGACAAGACCCTTTTGTATTATCCTCGCATGCTTCACGAGCCGTTCAACGAGACTGGGCGCGAGCGGGTCTTCGAGGATGTGGTTCGCTGGCTGGAGCCGCGGCTGGGCTGAGTGGTGCCCTTGCCAGTTCACGCGCGAACGTAGCGGCCGCCCGGCCTGCGCTCGATGAGCCGCTTGAGCTCGAGGATGCTGAGCGTGGCGAGCGCCTGCCCGGCCGTGAGTCCGGTCAAGGTAATGATCTCATCGACGCCGACGGCGGTATCGGACAGCCGGAGCAGGACGTCGCGTTCGATGTCGGAGAGGGCGAGCTCGGCGGGACGGCGGATCGGGGGCGAGTCTGGGGCGGCCTTGATTTCGGCCACCAGCGGGCCCAGTCCCTCGAGCACGTCCTCGACGGTTTCGACCAGGAGAGCGCCGTCCTTGAGGAGGCGGTGGCAGCCGCGAGAGGTGATGCTGTCGATGGGGCCCGGGACGGCGAACACCTCGCGATTTTGCTCGACCGCGTGCCGCGCGGTCGAGAGCGAGCCGCTACGTGGCGTGGCCTCGATGACCAGGACGCCAAGAGCCAGCCCCGAGATGATCCGGTTTCGCTGGGTGAAAAAGGCGGCGAGGGGCTTGCGGGTCATCGGGGATTCGCTCAGGAGCGCGCCCGAGCGGGCGATCTCCTGGGCGAGATCGGCGTGTTCGGGGGGGTAGACGGAATCGAGGCCGTTGGCGAGCACGGCGATGGTCCGCCCCCCCGCGGCGAGCGCCCCACGGTGGGCGGCGGCGTCGATGCCGCGCGCGAGTCCCGAGACAACCGTGAAGCCGGTGCGGGCCAGCGAGCCACCGAGTCGCTCGGCCACGCGAAGCCCATAGGGTGACGACCGCCGCGAGCCCACGACGGAGATGGCGAGCTCGTCGCGAGGGGTGAGCTCCCCTTTCACATAGATCAACCCCGGAGGGTCGGGGATGCGTTCCAAGGGGGCGGGATAGGCTGGCTCTCCCCGCGCGATGATCGTGACCCCCTGGGCCTGGCAGAGGGCGGCTTCCCGCTCGGCGTCACGGCTGTCACGCGCCGCCGCGAGCAGGGCGGCGAGCTTGGCCCCGACGCCGTCGACGGCGAGGAGTCGGCTTCGGGAGGCGTCAAGGACCCCAGTGGCGGAGCCGAAATGATCGAGCAGCGCCTTGCCCACCAAGGGTCCCACGCCCGGCACGAGGGCTAGCCGCAAGGCGTCGAGGTCAGGCGTGTTTTCGGGTCGATCCAAGGCGAGCTCCAGACAAGATCAAGGAGACCGGGGGCCGAGCGGGGGATCAGGCTTGGCCGTTCATGGCGCCGCCAGGATCGCGCGGATGTCGGCGATCGTGGGGCGATCGGTGAGCTCGACCCGTCCGATGGCCGTGGGGAGGACGAAATGGATTTTTCCGCCGCGGTTTTTCTTGTCGCGGGTCATGGCCTCGAGCAGTTGATCGGGGTCGAGGCCGGGTGCCTGAGTGGGAAGCCCGAAGCCCTCGATCAGGTTCCAGAGGCGTTCGACCTCGGGGGGTTCGATCCAACCCATTCGCTCGGCGAGCCGGGCCTCGGCCGCCATGCCGACGGCCACGGCCTCGCCGTGTTCGTAGGCACCGTAGCCGGCGGTGCTTTCGACCGCGTGGCCAATCGTGTGGCCGAAATTGAGGACGGCCCGGAGGCCGGTTTCCTCGCGCTCGTCCCGTTCCACGACGCCGGCCTTGAGCCGGCAGGAATGGGCGACGATCCTCGCGAGTGATTCGGGAGATCGAGCCAGGATCGCCGGTCGGTCGCGCTCAAGCTCGGCGAAAAACGCGTCATCGAGGATGACGCCGTACTTGATGACCTCGGCGATGCCTGATCGAAACGCGCGGTCGGGGAGTGAGCTCAAGAGGGCGACGTCGATCCAGACGCCACGGGGCTGGTGGAACGCGCCGATGATGTTTTTCGCGGCGGGTAGGTTCACGCCTACCTTGCCGCCGACCGAGCTATCGACCTGGGCCAGGAGGGTGGTCGGGGCCATGATGAGCGGAAGGCCGCGGGCGTAGGTGGCGGCGACGAATCCGGCCAGGTCGCCGATCACCCCGCCCCCCAGGGCGACCACTCCCCAGCGGCGGTCGGCCCGTTCGCCGGCGAGCTTTTCATAAAGCAGGGCCGCGTGCGCGAGGGACTTGGTCGATTCCCCGGCGGCGAGCACGGCTCGCGTGGTGGCCACGCCGGCGCGCTCGAGGGCGGCCTGGGCGCGGTCGACCATGCCCAGCTCTGCCAGGTGATCGTCGGAGACCAGGAGTGCTCGGGGAGCCTCGCCGGCCGCGCGACCCTGATCGAGCAATTCGCGGGTAAAGCGCCCCAGCCCGTCTGCCGACCCGCGCGCGATCACGATGTCATAGCTTCGCGGCCCGAGCGCGACCCGCAGGCGATCCGCGTCGAGATGGGTCGTGTCGGGTGTCATTCGTGGTCATCCTGGCGGGGGCGTTGGTCTCGAGGTTTGAATTCTAGCCTGACCTGGCCGTTGGCTCTAGCGGTGAGTGGTCGGGTAGGCCCGCGTTGCGGGGCGGGGGCGATCGTTGTTAAGGTGGATTTGCCGTGATTGGATCGACTCGAGCGAGTGATCGCGCGAGAACGAGACGAAAACCATGGACCTCGACCATGAGCGATCTCCTCAACTGGTCGCCGTTATACGTGGGCCGCTGGTTCGGCGCGCGGGTTCGGCTGCACATCACGCTGATCCTGTTCGTGTCGTTCTTGTTGCTGACGTCGGTGGTCCGGCTGGCGGCCGAGGGGACGCTTCCGGATCTCGCCCGGACGGCGGCCTGGCTGGTTCTGCTCCTTTTGGCCTTGGCCGCCCATGAGCTCGGCCACGCCGTGACGGCCCGGGCGCTTGGGGTCGACCAGGACGAGGTCCACGTTTGGCCGCTGGGGAGCCTGGTCGGTCCGTCGTTCACCATGCGGTCGAGCGAGAACTTCCTGGTCGCCATGGCGGGCCCGGTGGTGAGCGGCAGCCTGTTCATGACCTGCGCGATCGCGCTCAAGGTCTTCGTGGGCGCGCAGTTCGTCTGGAACCCCTTTGGCAATGAGGGAGACGCCGGCGCGCCCCGGATGGCGGGGGGCTTGCTTGCGCAGCCACTCACCCCGGTCTGGGTGCTGGGGTGGTTCGGATATCTCAATTTCGTGCTGATGCTGACCAACCTGATCCCCGCGCTCCCCTTTGACGGGGGCCGGATGTTTCGCGCGTATTTTGGCGGCACCGCCGTCGCCTCGCGCGACAATCCCTACGCGTTATGGACGGCCCGGGCCTCGGCGCTCCTGCTGATCGTGGTGGGGGTGATTCGGATCGCCGTCTCGCGGCGGCTCGACGGCGCGACCTTGATCGCGCTGGGGCTCTTGATCGAGTTCCTGGTTCGGCGCGAGGCTTACTATCTCGAGGACGGCTATTTCGACGACGGGGTTTTTGGCTATGACTTTTCGGAGGGGTACACGAGCCTCGAATCGACCCCGGCCAAGGTCCAGCCCCGCCGCGAGAGCGTGATCAAGCGCTGGCGGCGGAAACGAAGCGAGATCCGCCGTGAGCGCCGGCTGACCCGCGAACTCGCCGAGGAACGGCGCATGGACCAGATCCTCGAGAAGCTCCACCGCGAGGGCAAGGCGGGCCTCTCGGCCGAGGAGCATCGATTCCTGCTGAATTGTAGCGCCCGGCTGCGCGATCGGACGAAATCGCGTGATTAGCCCCCGACCGAGGCCGAGCTTGCTCGAGCGAATTCCTCTCCGCCCCATCGTGCTCGACGCCGCGATGGGGACGCGCTTGATCGCCGAGGGGCTCGAGATCGACCACGACGACCCGGCCCTCTGGACGATCGATCGTCCCGAGCGAATCGTGGCGATCCACGCCCGGGATCACGAGGCCGGTGCCGAAGCGCTCACGACCTGTACGTTTGGGGCGAATCGGCCGGCGCTCGCGCGATCTGGCCGTTCGAGCGAGCTCGAGCGAATCAATCAAGCCGCCGTCGCCCTGGCCCGAGGCGTGATCGGCCCGAACGGCTATGTGCTGGGAAACCTGGGCCCACGGGTCGCCGAGCGGGCCGGCGCGGCCCTCGAGCAGGCGCTGATCCTGGCTTCGGCCGGGGTCGACGCCTTGATCCTGGAGACCTTCACCGCCGGGCCGATTCTGGAGGTCCTGGACGAGCTGGCCAGATCCGACGAGCCGCTCCCTCCACGGATCGCGAGTCTCTGGCTCTGGCCCGAGCCGGCGGGGGAGCTGGCGAGGCGGCTCGTGGACTCGGGGGCGGCCCTGGTCGGAATGAATTGCCGCCCAGGGACGGCCTCCGCTCTCGCGTTCGCGCGGTCGATCGCCGATGCCGGCGGGATTCCCCTCGCAATCAGGCCAAGCGCTGATCCCGATGACCCCGATTCGACCCCGGACGCCTTCGCGAGGGCCGCCCCGGCCCTGGTCGACCTCGGATGCCGAATGCTCGGCGGATGCTGCGGAACGACCGAGCTCCACGTGGCCAGGATCCGCCAGGCCCTCAACTCTTCCCCGACCCCCACCCGACACCTTGCGACCTCGAATCCATGAGCAAGAAACGCCCCCCGAAGCCCACCCGCGACGAGCTCAAGCCAGGCCAGTGCCTGTGCGATTTTTGCACCGGCAAGTGTTGCCGCTATTTTTCGTTGCCGATCGACAATCCCACGACCTGGGACGATTACGACTCGATTCGCTGGTATCTGGCCCACGATGGGGCGATCGTCTACGTCGACAAGGCCCAGTGGCACCTGTTGGTCATGGGCCGCTGCCGCTACCTGACAGCCGATAACCGCTGTGGGATTTACCTCAAAAGGCCCCGGATTTGCAGCGAATACACCACGGCCGATTGCGAATACGACGGAGAGTGGATCTTTGATCGGTTGTTTGAATCGCCCGAACAGATCTGGGAATACGCGGAGGCCGTGCTCCCCCCCCGCGTGAAGCCGGCGGCCAAGGCCGGCGGTTTGCCGCTGTTGCCGATCGTGAATTCGCCGGCGTCCGATTGACGGCGGGCGGGGAACATGGATGATAGTTGGTGGCGTCCGCCCGGAGTCGACGGAAGCCGGCCGAGCCCCGCCGAGCGGGCGTGAGCGCGAGACGGATGGCCCAACGTTCCAACCATTACGAGGCCGCCTTCGAGGCGTATGTTCGCCAGCAGCGCATCCCCTGCGTCGCCGTCGATGAGTGCCGCCGCGCGTTGTTTGACGACGAGGGGGTCAAGAATCCCGACTTTCTGCTCTATCCCCGATTTGGGGTGAATCTGGTCGTCGAGGTCAAGGGGAAGCGGGCCAAGAATAGCCGGGGCCGGCGTGATTGGGAAAACTGGGTGACCGTCGACGATCTCGCGGGCCTCGCTCGCTGGCAGGAGACGTTTGGACCGGGGTTTCGCGCGGTCCTGTCGTTCGCGTATTCCGAGCCGCCCCCTCCGTTTTCGTTGCCGCGGGGCGAGGGGGCGTTTGAATTCCGCGGCCGTCACTACCGGTTCTGGGCGGTCGGCCTTGACGATTACATGGCCCATCTGCGATCCCGTGGCTCGTCCTGGCAGGCGGTCGCGATGGCTCGTCGCGCGTTTCGCCGCCGCGTGCGCCCCCTCCATGAATGGCTTCCCATGACCCCGACGGCGACCCGGCGACCCCGGCCCGTCAAGGAGCGTGATCGATGAAGGTTCCAGTGCGCGAATCGGCCCGTTGGGCCACCCCGGCCGCCTTGGCGATCGGACTCCTGGGCTCGCCCATCGCCGCCACCACCGCGATGGCCCAGGCACCACCAGGCCCCGAGGGTGAAGTCGACAAGAGCGGGCGCCCGCTCGACGGCTATCTGGCCACTCTGATGCTGATCATGCTCGCCTTTTTCATCATCGGGAAATCGGCTCGCCGGTAAGGAACAGCCACCCCCCCTGGGCGCGATCCGCGGTGGCACCCCTCGTTCAACCAACCCCGAAGGAGGGGCCCTTGTCCAGGGCCGCGTCATGAGCCGACTCACCCGCGATCCTTATCGCATCGCCGTGTTCACGGGGACCTTTGATCCCTTTACCCTGGGGCATCTCGGAATCATCGCCCGTGGGCGGATGCTCTTCGAGCATCTCAAGATTGGCATCGGCGTGAATCCCAACAAGACCTCGCTCTTCAGTATCGAGGAGCGGGTCGACATGGCACGCCAGGTCACCGCCGATTTTCCCAACGTCTCGGTCGAGTCGTTCGAGGGCCTGACCGTCGACTTTGTCAGGCGCATCGGCGCTCGGGTGATCCTGCGAGGGCTTCGGACCCTCACCGACATGGAATATGAATTTGGCATGACGCTCACGAATCACCAGCTCGATCCCGAGATCGAGACCGTCTTTCTGATGGCCGACGCCGAGCACTCGTATGTCTCGAGCACGCTGATCAAGCAGGTCGCCCGGTTTGGCGGGGCCGACGCGTTGCGACGGTTCGTGCCCGAACTGGTGGTTCAGCCGATCCTGGAAACCCTCGCCAGGGGATCAGCTCCATGATCGAGGAATAAAGAGGTCGCGGGACCATTGCCTGAGCCCAAGCCCGCGCTCGCGGGCCATCGAGTGGAGCCAACCCAGCGAACGCCAGGAGCGGTCAAAGCTCGAGTACGACAGCCAGGCGGCGAATCGGTCGTCCTCGGCGCGCGAGCGGGAGGCGACCGGTTGGCTCGAAATAATGAGCTGATCCACGAGGTCGTTGAGCGAGGATGTAACGCCTACGGCCTGGTCGTGGTCGAGCCTCTGCTCGGTGAGGGGATCGGGCCAGTTGATATTCAGCCCGCAGCTCAGGAATCGCTCGCCGTCGGGGACGCGCTGGCCGAGCCAGAGATACTCGGCGTCCTCCCAGAGATAACGAACGCAGAGGTGCTCGACGGCGACCATCCGACCGGGCTCGACATTGTCGTCGTGGATGCCCGAATGGACGGCCTCGGCATCGCGCTGGCCGCGGCGCATCGCGGTCGCCGGCGCGCGGGGGGGATCGCTCCTGGGGGGTGACGGCTGGGCCGCCGCCCGCGCGACCCGGGCGGAACTGAGCGTCTCGTACGCCTGGGCCAGGATCCGAAACGCCCATTCCTCCCCGCCGGCGTCGGGATGGTAGCGCTTCGCCTGCTGACGATAAGCGTCGCGGATTTCCTGGAGCGACGCCGTCGCGCTCACCCCCAGGACCTTGTGGGGATCAATGTCGAAGCTGAAGAGCGACACGGGCGATGTCTCCCCATTTGCCTGGGCCCGCGGATCCGATCAATGCCGCGGCGCCTGCCGGCCATTGGCGAGCTTATTACGAAGATAGGTCGCCCGCGCGATGTTGCGCTCCTCGACCCCTAATTCCTTACCCCCAAGCTTCTGCAGGAACGCGGGCTGGGTCTGGATGAACAGCTCGTTGACGACGGCGATCGAGAGGTCATCGATCAGCCCCAGGTTGATCCCCATGCGGACGCTCGAGAGCAAGAGCATCGTCTCCTCGCTCGAGATCGTCTGGGCGGTCTTGAGCACGCCATAGGCCCGGCTGACCTGGTCGTGAAGATGTTCCCTACGCTCGGTGAGCAGTGTATTGCGCGCGGATCGCTCGTAGTGGAGCACCTGGGGTACGACGTCGGTCAGGATGCGGATGAGCTCGGTCTCGCTCTTTCCCAGGGTCTGCTGGTTGGAAATCTGATAAAAATCGCCCGAGGCCTGGCTCCCCTCGCCGTAGAGTCCGCGCACGGCCAGGTTGATCTTTTGTAGGGCACGAAAGACCTTGTCGATTTGCTTGTTCTGAACGAGCCCAGGCAGGTGGAGCAAGACACCGACCCGGATGCCTGTGCCGACGTTGGTTGGGCATGCGGTCAAGTAGCCGAGCTGGGGGCTATACGCGAAGGCGAGCTGCTCCTCGAGAAGATCGTCGATTTTATTGACGGCGTCCCAGACCTCGGAGAGTCGGAAGCCG
>JAKBAP010000229.1 GCA_021808995.1 Planctomycetota bacterium
TCGGGTTCACCGGGCTGTCCCTCGCCGATGTCCTACGGGCCAAGTCGCGTGCCGACGCCGCGGGCGGCCGGATTCGGGACGACCTCTCGGTGATCCTCGTGTGGCTCGATGGCGGCCCGCCCCAGCATGAAACCTACGATCCCAAGCCCGACGCGCCGGCCGAGTTTCGCGGCCCGCTCAAGGCGATCCCGACCTCGGTCCCCGGCGTGTTCCTCCCGGAGCTCTTGCCGCGTCACGCCAAGGTCATGGACCGGATGTCGATCGTGCGCTCGCTGCACCACGACAATGGCGACCATTTCGCGGCCGCCCACTGGATGCTCACCGGGTTTCATGGCTCGAACGCCGCCGATCTGGCCCCTCAGTATCCCTCGGCGGGCTCGGTCGTCTCCCGGCTCATGGGGGCGAGGAAACCGGGCATGCCGGCCTATGTCGGGTTGCCTCATACCCATTCCATTGGGCTCGCGCCCGGCTATCACGGGGCGGCGTACCTTGGGGTCGCGTATAACCCATTCAGCGCTGACGGCAACCCCAACAGCGACCGCTACCGCGTCCCGAATCTGTCGCTCCCGAAGGGGGTCGATCGCGACCGCGTCTCCAGCCGCCGCACGCTGCTGACGGCCTTTGATCAGACCCGCAGGGACGTCGACTCAAGCGGCCTCATGACCGGCCTCGACCGGTTCGAGCAACAGGCCTTTGACCTGGTCCTCGGCGACAATGCCCGCCGGGCCTTTGATCTTTCGACCGAGGACCCCCGGCTCCGCGACCGCTATCTCCGCCATGAGTGGGGCCAAAGCGCCCTGGTCGCCCGGCGGTTGGTCGAGGCGGGCGTTCGCTTCGTGACCCTCACGTTTGGCGGTTGGGACTTTCACGCGAGCCTGGAAACGGGGATGCACCGCGTGTTACCGATCCTCGACGCGGCCGTCGGCTCGCTGATCGAGGATCTCGAATCACGGGGGATGCTCGATAAGACCATCGTGATGGTCATGGGCGAGTTCGGGCGCACGCCCCGAATGAATAGCGCGGGCATCGCCGGTGTCGACCCCCACCCCGGACGCGACCACTGGGGCAACGTCATGAGCGTGTTCCTGGGAGGGGGCGGCCTGCCCAAGGGACGGATCATCGGCTCGTCAAACGCCCACGGCGAGGTCCCCAGGGACCGCCCCATCAAGCCCCAGGACCTGATTCTCACCCTCTATCGCCATCTCGGCCTCGACCCCCAGACGACCTTCCTCAACCGCTCGGGCCGCCCGGTCCCAATCGGTGGCGACGGCCAGGTCGTTCACGAGCTGCTGGCCTAGAAACCGGTCGAGCCGCGCGCACGGTCCCACGAGCGGCTTGCTCGCGGGACCGCGCGGCCCGACAATATGGGCCAGAGTCACGACCCCCGACCCCGGTCTCGGCCCCTGGACCTCACGCCATGTCGCTACTCGGCATCGTCACCTACAATATCGCCAAGGACTGGGACCTCCCCACGATCCTCAAACGACTCGAAAAACTCGAATACGAGGGGGTCGAGCTCCGCACCGGCCACGCCCATAAGGTCGAGGTCGGGCTCTCCAAGCACGAGCGCGAGGAGATCCGCAAGCGCTTCGACGATTCCCCCGTCGAGCTCGCCGGGCTGGGGAGCGCCTTCGAGTTTCAATCCCTCGACCCGTCCGAGGTCAAGCGCAACATCGCCGGGACCAAGGAGTACGTCCGGCTCGCCCACGACCTGGGCTCGCCCGGCATCAAGGTCAGGCCCAACGGAATCCCGAAGGGGGCTGATCTCGACGCGACCCTCCGCCAAATCGGCGCGGCCCTTCACGAGATCGGCCGCGACGCCGCCGATTTCGGGGTCGAGATCCGTGTCGAGGTCCATGGCGCCACGACCTCGCTGCTCCCCAATTTCGCCAAGATCATGTCCTACGCCGATTCCGATAACGTCTTCGCCTGCTGGAACTCCAACCCCTCCGACGTCCAGAATGGCTCGATCGAGGCCGGCTTTAACCTGATCGGACCCAAGATCCGCGAAGTCCACCTCCGCGACCTGACCGACGCCGCGTATCCCTGGCCCGACCTCTTCGCCCGGCTCAAAAAGCAAAACTACCAGGGCTATACCCTGGCCGAGATCGCCGAGAGCGCTGACCCAGAGCGCGTCTTGCGCTATTTCCGGGCACTCTGGATGGCCTATCAACCCCGGATTTGATCGACGGGCGTTCGCTCAGAGTTCGTCGTATTCGGCGGCGGTGAACGACCAGTTCTGGTCGAGAATCACCCTGGCCTCCGCGATCTGGTCGGCGGGGACGAGCAGCTTCACCCCGCCGGAAGCCACGACATACATCGAGGAATTGCCCATCCGCTCTCCCTCGAGATACGTCGGGATACCCTCGGCCTCCAGGCGAATCCGGGCCGCCGCGACCGCGGTCGAATCGGTAAACACGCGAATGGTCGCCCAGCCGACACCCACCATCATGGGGGCGGGCTCGAGCCTGGTTGGCCCCGGCTCGAGCTCAAGCTCGTGCTTGGGACAAGACGCCCCCACCGGCAACAGCAAGTACGCCTCGCACACCGGGCAATAACCTTGGCCCACCAGCGAGTCGCCACAAGCCGAACAGAGCGTCACGTGGCCGTCATGATCCGCGCGCCGACACCGCGGACAATAGGTCGGCTCGCGATACTCGGATGGGTTGCGACTTTTCATCTCGGATCGATCATGAGAATAACAAATCCAACCACGAAAGACGCGATTGTACCGTAAGCCCGCACCAACCGAAAGCCCCACCATGAAAGCTCCGCGGGTTCACGGAGGTTCTCGGTCAAAGGGCACGCTCCGGGACGAGGACAATGCCCGTCCGAGTTCAAACCGAGTGGCTGCCGGAGTTTTCGTGGACTGGTGGACTGGGGCTATGACCTGATTGCGCGGTTGTGAAGGGGCAACTCCATGTCCTCGGATGCGACGTTGAACGGTGCCCCCGTTGTGACGGTCAGCCAGTTTCGTGCGACTGACTTCATCACGACGAAGAGTGATCGCTGTTTTCGTAGGCATGATAGTCCGGACGCCGTGGCCCTGGCGACCCGGCACGGGTCGTTGGCCAACCCGACCAATCACGCGCTGGGCGGAGTCCGTGACTGGTACATCGATTCCCGATCCGCGCCCATTCCCGATCCGGTTCCAGAGGCTTATAACGGAAGGATAAGGGACTAAAGTCCAGAGTCCGTCGATCCGAGGGTCAACGATGAAGCCGCCACGTCTGTCGGTTTTGAGTCTGGTCAGCCTGCTTGCGATCGGCGGATTCGCCGGGTCCACGCGGGCCGGAGACCTGGCGAGGACTCGCACGCCGGACGCCGCCTCGGTCGAGCGCGGGCGAAAGGCGCTCACCCAGCAGGGGTTTCTCAAGGCCGACTGGCCACGTGACGCCTATGAAAAGGCGGCGAAGTTCTGGGACGAGCCCGCCCCAGACCCCAAGCGCGACCCTGAGGCCTACGCGGCCCGATTTCGCGAACGCTACGGCCTCCACCCGGCCCCGTTTCCTAACGACGGGCTCCCTCTGGGCTTGCGACTTGGGCTCGGGCCCCAGGGAACCAAGCAGGGGCTCCAGATCGACTGCATGGTCTGTCATGGCGGCTCGATCGGTGGGCGGAGCTATGTCGGGCTGGGAAACACCCAGCTCGATCTCAAGTCGCTGCTCTTTGACCTGACCAGCGCGGTCGGGCGGCGGCCGCCGTTTTCCACGTTCGTGATCAATAGCGCCCGCGGCACGAATAACGCCGGCCAGATCGCGGCCGCCCTGCTGACCTTGCGTAATCCCGACCTTTCAATGCGTGCTTTTCCCCTGCCGCTCGGGGCGAATCTGCCGGAGCTCGACACCCCCGCGTGGTGGCACCTGAAACGCAAGCGAACCATGTACTACGACGGCCGCACCGACGCCCGATCCGTGCGGACCAACATGCAGTTCATGCTCGGCGAAAAGAGCCTTGCCCAACTCCGGGAGCTCGAGCCCACGTTTCGCGATGTCCAGGCGTATCTGCTGAGCCTCAAGCCCCCCAAGTACCCGTTTCCGATCGACGCGACCCGGCGTGACCGAGGGCAAAAGGTCTTTGAAAGCCACTGTGTTCGCTGTCACGGGACGTATGGGCCGGACGGTGAATACCCCAACAAGATCATCGCGATCGATGTGATCGGCACCGACCCCGCTCGGTTGCTCGGACTTTCGGACCGGCTGGTTGCCCACTACAACATGACCTGGCTCGGGGCGGAAAACCCGGTGGATACCGAGCGAATCGGCTATCAAGCGCCCCCGCTCGACGGCATCTGGGCGACGGCCCCCTATCTGCACAACGGATCGGTCCCGACGCTTCACGCCTTGCTCGATTCCCACACCCGGCCGGCCCGGTTCACGCGCCCACGCTCGACCTCGTTCGAGAGTTACGACCGCGATCACGTTGGCTGGAGGTTTCGCGAACTCACCCCCGCCGACGTGGCGGATTCCAAGAAGCTCTCGCCCTTTCAGGCCGGCTTCATCGTGGACACAGCGCGGGTCGGCATGGGGCGCGAAGGGCATCGCTTTGGTGATCGGCTCACCGAGGCCGAGCGGCTCGACCTGATCGAATACCTGAAGTCGCTCTAGGGGAATCAGTACCCTCGCGGCTCGGGCTTGACGTCGTCGACATCGGGTGGGGTCGAGGCTTGGAGTTTCTCGGCGACCTTGCCGGCCTCGCGCAAGGCGCGGAGCGCGTTTAGCCCCATGATCTTGTGGATGTCGGATTCGCGATAGCCGCGCCTGAGCATCTCCTCGGTCAGTCGGGGGTAGCACGAGACATCCTCGAGCCCAACCGGAGACATCGAGATCCCGTCAAAATCCGAGCCCAGCCCGACGTGATCGACCCCCGCGACCTTCACCAGGTGGTCGATATGGTCCACCACGTCGCGATAAGTGCCGCGGGCGAGCTTGCCCCCCTCGAGCTCGAGCCATCTCGCGAGCGCTTTCGAGCGTTCCTCGCGATCGGGGATCTCGGTCTTGAGCTGCTCGACTTTTTGCCGCATCCGCTTGCCGGCCTCGGGGACGATGAACCCCGAGTAGAAATTGGCCATCACGACCCCGCCGTTCTTCTTGAGCGCGACGAGCATGTCGTCCGGGACATTTCGGGGGGATGGGCAATTCGCATAAGAGCTGGAATGGCTAGCGATGACCGGGGCGCGAGAGACGCGCAGGACGTCGGCCATGGTGCCCGGCGAGACATGCGAGATGTCGACCAGCATCCCGAGCCGGTTCATTTCGAGGACGACCCGTTCACCAAAACCGGAAAGGCCGTCATGCTTGGGGGCGTCGACAGCGGCGTCGGCCCAATCCAGGGTGGTGTTGTGGGTGAGCGTCATGTACCGAGCGCCGAGCGCGTAAAAGGTACGGAGAAGCGACAGCCGATTCTCGATGGCGACGCCCCCCTCGATCCCGATCAGCGAGGCGATCTTGCCCTCTTTCACGATTCGTTCCACGTCGTCGGCCGAAGAGGCCATTTCCAGAGCCGACGGATACCGCGCGACGAGCCGCTTGACGAGGTCGATTTGCTCCATCACCGTGATCGCCGGCTCGGG
Source organism: Planctomycetota bacterium (assembly GCA_021808995.1). Classification (GTDB taxonomy): domain Bacteria; phylum Planctomycetota; class Planctomycetia; order Isosphaerales; family Isosphaeraceae; genus JAKBAP01. The sequence goes on from JAKBAP010000229.1 coordinate 5,573, forward strand.
ATGGTCGCTGGGGATATAGACCGACCAGAACTGGGCCTTCACCCCCCCCTCGCGAAGGCGTGGGATATCGGTCTGGCCGGAGGATAGGCGCTTGGAGAGGTCGAATTTCTGAAGGGCCGAATCCCCCTCGGTCCGGAGCCGCCAGGGAAGGTCGTTATGCCCGTCAAAGACCATTCCCGCGGCATGGACGGCCCGGGCTCGCTCGCTGACGGGGGGCAAGGGAGCGGCCTGAGCGCTGACAACGGCCGGCATGAGGCCGGCCAGGGCGATTCCCATCGTGACGAGCCACGCGGCCCGGCGAGGCGAGGCCCATTGTTGCCGTTGTTGGTGCATGGTTTTGGATTCCAGGTGTGGGGCTGGTGTCGGGGGATGGTTTCGTTGGTCTGGCGAAAGGAATGGGCTCGGGGTAAAATTCCGTGGTCAGGCGAGTTCAGGCTGTCGCTCGGTCACGAGGAGTGGCGACGGGACCTCGTCGTTGGGATTTTCGGGAAACTCTAGGAAGACGGGGTGCGTCGTGTCGTTTCGTCCTCGCAAGAAGAAATTCAATCAGTCAAAGTATCATCGTTGCACGCGATGCGGGACCCTGCTTCGTCGCCGCGTGGCCCGTTGCAAGCGTTGTTCCGAACTCCAGAAGGGCAAATAGACGCCGGCACCGGCGTGAATGGCCCCGGCGCTATGCCGGGGCACCGGGTTTTGCTCAGTCCATGGGTCGGGTTCCGGGGGTCATTCCCTCCGCGCCGGCCCGACGGAGCACCTTGACCGAGAGGTCGCTCACGACCCGGATTTGACACGACAGCCGAGTCCCGGCGGGGAGGTCGACCTCGCGAGCGAGCCGTTCTTGCTCGGCGGCTTCCATGGGGGGTGCATTGCCCTCGAGAATCTCGACGCGGCAGGTGGTGCATCGGGCGTTGCCACCGCATCGGTGCAAAATATCGATGCCGGCGTCCTCGATGGCGAGCACGAGCTTGGTGTCGGCCGCGACGTCGAACGTTTTTTCTCCCTCGATTGTCACCGTGGGCATGGTTTTTCGCTTCCCGTTTCCTTGAGTAAAAGCTCGCTAAAATGACCAAGCGACTCGATGTTGCCGCGTGCTGGTCGGGGCGCGGCCGGGTCTGGCCAGCCCTCACGAGGGTAGTTTACCGCCGGGGCGAGGTTGGGCCAAGCGCGATGGGGTGCCGACCAGGGATTTCCGGCCGCCTCGCGCGTGAGATCGAGCTCGCCAGGGGCGGCACGCGAGTCGCCAAGCGCCTTGCGAACGACGGCCTGTGTGTGCCATAGTTCATGAGCTTTCCGGGGGGTCGCGGCTGCCCGCGGGCTCGGCCCCAAGATGCTTCAGGATTCGGCCCGCCGACTTCCCAGATTCGCGGGAACGCGAGCGTGGGGATGCCGGGCCGATGAATACCGTGCGTGGCGATTGTCGCCGCCGAAGGGACGACGGACGAGGGTGATGAGCTGGCAGGCAGGGCTTTACGTCGTGGCGGTTCTGGTCCCGCTGGCCGCCTTCGCGATTGAAATTATCTTGATCCGATCGCTCAAGCGGTGGAATGCCGTGGTCGCGACCGGAGCGATCGGCATTTCCTGCGTTTTGTCGCTGGTGGGCTTCCTCGACTATTTCGTGGTGGAAGCCCCCTGGATCACGACGCGATCCGCCGCCGGTCCCTTGGCCTGGAAGGCCCAGACTGAGTGGGCCGTGATCGGGGCGTCGGCGCTCGGCGCTCGGGCTGGACCGGAACGGGGCCTGGTCTTGCCGCTCGGGTTTTCGATCGACAACCTGGGCGTGATCATGTTTTCGATGATCTCGTTCATCGCGACGGTGATCCACGTTTACTCGATGGGTTTCATGCGCGATGATCCGCGGTATCCACGCTATTTCGCCTTTCTGTCGCTGTTTTCCTTTTCGATGCTCGGGCTGGTGGCGGCCGGCGATTTGTTCACGATATTCCTGTTCTGGGAACTGGTGGGGCTTTCGTCGTACTTGATGGTGGGCTTTTGGTACGAGGACAAGGTCAACAGCGACGCGGCGAATAAGGCTTACATCGTCAATCGCGTCGGCGACCTGGGAATGCTGCTGGGGATGGGCTTGCTCTGGACGCATCTGGGGACGCTGGATTTCGCCGAGATCAACCATGGCCTGCGGGATGAGTCGGGTCGATGGAACGCGACGACCGACGCTCAGGGCGTGGACGTGGTCGAAATGCGCGATGGCGTGAGCGGCCGGCCCCACGGGGACCCTGTCTCGGGCACTCCCCGGCGGATGCCGGCGTGGCTGCTTGGCCTGGCGGGGTTGGGGGTGTTCGCGGGCTGTGTCGGAAAAAGCGCGCAGTTTCCCCTTCATGCGTGGCTGCCGGACGCGATGGCCGGCCCCACCCCAGTCTCGGCCCTGATCCACGCGGCAACCATGGTCGCGGCGGGGGTCTATCTGGTGGGGCGGTTCTTCCCCCTGTTCACGGACGGGGTGCTCCTGGTGATCGCCTACACGGGCGGAATCACCCTCTTGATCGGGGCCACGATCGCGATGGTCCAGATCGATTACAAGAAGGTCCTCGCGTATTCCACGGTGAGCCAGTTGGGATTCATGATGCTCGCCCTGGGCGCGGGGGGGTGGGCGGCGGGGCTCTTTCATCTGATCACTCACGCCTTCTTCAAGGCGCTCTTGTTTTTATGCGCGGGCAGCGTTTATCAGGGAGTTCACACATATGATATGTCGAGACTCGGCGGGCTCCTGAAAAAAATGCCGGTCACCGGGCTCGCGATGGGG
>JAKBAP010000230.1 GCA_021808995.1 Planctomycetota bacterium
CATAGAAGGGAATATTTCGATCGCCCTTGGCCTTCGCGCAGACGGCGGGTGACGACGTTGCCCGGCTCGACGAGGGCGATGTAGTCGTCCGCGAGAGATGGGGGGCTATCGATGGTTTGTACGCGAGGCGGACCGTGAACGCCTGGGACCGCAGGGCCGCCGGCTCGTGGCTGGCGGCGAAACCCCCTCCGAGGAGGTCGGCCTGAAGCCTGTAAATCTCGTCGGTGAAATGGGCCAGTCCTTTGTTGACGCGGACGGTTTCCTCGGCGACCAGGAGGTTGTAGTAATCCCTACGGATCGTGGTGGCCAGGTCGTAACGCGCCCGCCTCAACGCCAGTTCAGCCACGACGAGGTTCATCTTTCCCACGGCGGTCTGAACCTTGAGCTTGCCCCCGGTTTTGATCACCTGATCCACATAGAAGCCCTGGGTGGTCGATGCCGTGTTGTTGGCGTTGGGCGCGGTCGTGTAGCCAACCGTGGGGTTGGGATAGAGGCCGGCCTGGATCATCTGGCCCCGGGCGTTCTCGACGTCGGCGGCCGCCTGGCGAAGGGCCGGACTGTTGGCGGCCGCGAGTCGTTGGAGCTCGGCCAGTGAGTAAGGCCGACCGTCGGGGCCTGGGAGTGGAACGGGTTCCTCGGGGAGCGGCGGTAGCCGCGGAAAGAGTCCAGCGACCGCGTCGGGTTGCCTTGCCCGATCACTCGGTAGCTTGATTACTGGCGTCTCCGCTCCCGGGATTTCGCTGGGAATCATCAACTCAAACCTGTTGAGCGGTGATGCCCCCTGGACGGGTGAATCCCTGTCGGACTGGACGTAAGAGGCTAGGACGACCTCGCCCGTTCGCGATTGAGTGACCGGCGGGCCCTGGCTCCCAGTCCTAGAGCTTGGCGTTACACCGGTCGCGGACGGTGGGGTGTCCGCGGGCTTCGGGTCGGGACTCGTAGCCGGAGCGAACGGACCGGCGGCACCTTCGGGCGGCTTCGCTACATCCGAAGGTCGCTGGGCATCGCCAGGTTCGGTGGAGGAGGTTGGTTTCAAGTCGAAGGGATGCTTGGCGAGGGCGGCCACGGACTCGTCGATCGACTGCAAGGGCGGCGTGTGGCAACCGCTCAGCAGCAGCAGAACGATACTGATCAACAAGTTATCACGCCTTGACATGCAATGATCTCCGTACCCCGATGCTACGAGGATTGGGGCAGCCAAGTCGTTGATGGCCGCTGGGCCGATATCGATGAGGACTTGGTCTGGCCGATGATTTCCCGGTGATCCGAGGCGAGACGTCTCGATTCATCCCCACGCACGGGAAAGCCCCGCATTGGAGGCGAGCACCGTGGTTGATTCGAAAGCGGTCACGGACGGCCTCAGCCTTCCGCGAGTTGATCCGATTTCGTCACTTCGGGAAGTTGCCAGCGGCTCAGGTAAGCCATGAGGACTTCCTCGGCGATGGCCGACTGCGAGATTCGCCGCATCGCCGACTCGACCCCAAGGCGCTGGGCCGTCCCAACAGTCAGGTGAAGAGTCACTTTGACGTTGGCCGGGCTTGCCGTCGCATCACCCTTCGTTCCTGCCACACTGCCTTGTCGCCGTCCTGCCGTCTTGCGTTCCATTCGACTTGCCTCCTTGCCGTCGTGACTACATACGACGATCGGCAGGTCGTGCCGATTCCTTTAATGGTTTTGGCGGAAACCTTGCGGCCTGGCGCGACGATGAGGGGTGCGGCGAACCATTGAGAGTTGGGTTAGCGACCCCATCGTCCAGGCTCCCGACGTCGCGTGTCGCGCCGCCAGCTTCTGGTGGGACGTACCCCGAACTCCCGACGATGACCTGGCCAGTCCGCTTCCGGTGGCGATGCGGTCCAGCCCTTTTGAAGTCGGGAAAGAACGCGACTGGTGACCGCCTCAATCAGGGCCGGGAAAAGCGGAACGAGGGCAATGAGGGATGGCCAGGCCAGGATTTCGACCTTCGAACCTCTGTCGCCCAAGGCTCGGTTACTGGCCTGTCCGGGAGGGGAAAGGAGTTAGAGTCCGGTTGGGTGGCGTGGGGTCATGCCAGGATCAAGCTCGTTCGTGCCCGAGTTCTCGCAGGACCAGATCGAGGAACCGTTCCACCCGATCACCGATCCCGATTTCCTCTCCCTCGCGGTTGCCGGCCACGTTCAAGGTCCTGATCTTGTTTTCCGCGATCCACGCCGCGACGTGTGATGGCTGGAATGATGCACCCGGGTAGACCGGCAAGCACTGCTTGCCGAGCTTTTGACACGCCCCGACCGTTTCACGGGCGCACGAGGTCGTCGTCTCGCCGAACCAGAGGGTCGCGTCGGAATCCTGGACGTTTCGTTCGGCCCGTCCGGGTCCGCCCTCCATCGGCAGCTCCGCCGCGCCGTAGCGTTCGGCGAACTCGGGGCGGGGTCCGGCTTCAGTCGGGAATCCCGCGGGCATCCAGCCCCCGGTCGAGACGCGATACGACGAAGCGGCCTTCCAGGCGGCCTGGCTCGCGCCGGTCTCACCGCCGCTGATGATCTTATTGAGCATGTTTCAGACCCTGGTGATGCCGCGAATGGGGTTCGAGCCCGTCGCAAAAAAGGGGAATCGATGGCTTTCCGAGATAATCCGTTGGATGCAAAATCGATCGAACGCCAGACAAGGACGGAACAGGATGTCACGATTGTCGAGCGCCCAATCGACGGGAGCTGATTGGCTGAGGGTCGAACGGTCAGTGGGCCATCGACCCGCTGCCCTCCGGTGGCTCGCGATGGCCGTAGAAGCTGTAGAGCACCGGCATCAGGTAGCGAGTCAGGAACAGGGTGGCCGTCATCCCCCCGACGACGACGATGGCCAGTGGTTGCGCCGTCTGGCCGCCGATCTTCGTCGAGATCGCGGCGGGCAGGAGGCCCAGGATCGCCGTCAGCGCGGTCATCATCACCGGCCTGACTCGCTTACCGGCACCCGTGATGATGGCATCGGAAAGCGGCATTCCGTGGGCGCGAAGGGAGTTGAAATACGAGATCATCAGGAGCCCGTCCATGATGGCGATCCCGAAGAGCGAGACGAAGCCCACGGCCGCCGAGATGCTGAAGTTGGTCCCGGTCAGATAGAGCGCCCAGACGCCGCCCACGGCCACGTCGAAGACGTTGCTGAAAATCACGAGCGTATCCAGGACCGAACGGAACGCCGAATAAAGGAGGATCAGGATCAGGCCGAGCGACAAGGGAATGATCCACATGAGTCGGCCGTTGGCTTCCTCCATCTGTTCGAACTCGCCACTCCAGACCGCCTCGTAGGGGATCTGGAAGAGCTGCTTGGTCTTTGCCTTGGCCTCGTCGACGGAACTGCCCAGATCGCGGCCCCGCACGCTGAATTTGATGGCGATCAGTCGCCTGCCCTGTTCGCGATAGATCGTCGAGGCGGAGGCGTGAGTGTACGGGCCGCCGGGATTCGGCGTGTAGTCCGCGCCCACCGGTGTGACCAGATCCCCGAGCCGGATTCGCGGGGTGCTGCTGATCGGGTTGGACGTGTCGGCCAGGCTGCCGGTCACGGCCGGGGGGGGCAAGGCATGCCCGCTCGGGTTTGGCGTGATACTCGAGCCCTGCGCGAGGACCACCTGGTTGTTGGTGATATCGACTGGGATGTCCAGGATCGAGGTCTCGTCGCTCCGCCGCCAGTTGGGATAGCGGATTGAGATGTCGAATAACTTCTCTCCCTCGACCATGCTGGACATGGCCTTGGCACCCACCGCGGTGGTAACGACGTTATTGACATCCGTCGTCGTCACCCCCCACTTCTGGCACTTCTCGGGATCGACGCGGAACTCAAGGTGGGACGAACCGCGAACGTGGAAAATGCCCACGTTCGTGATCCCGTCGATGCCTTGCAAGATGTTCTTGGCCTTGGTTGCCAGTTGCTCCAAGTTGTCGATGTCCGGGCCGAAGATCTTGAGCGAATTGTCCCCCTTGACCCCGGACATGGCTTCCAGCACGTTGTCACGAATGCTCTGGGAGAAATTCCATGTGATGCCGGGGAGTGAGCGCTCAAGATCGGCATTCATCGCGGCGACCAACTCATGTTTCGTCCGAGTCCGGGTGGTGCCTTTGGTCCAGCGTCGCCAGCCGGTCTCCGTCATGACCTTGGGCCAATCGTCCTGGGGGCGGAGCGGCACGAAATACTCGCCGCTGTAGAACCCCTCGGTGTCCGTGCCGTCGTCGGGCCGGCCACTCTGGGTCACGATGGATTCGACTTCAGGGTATTTGGCGATGATGGCCCGAGCCTGCTTGGCGATCTTCACCTGGTGATCCAAATTCATGTTGAGCGGGCCGATGCCCCGGAGCCACAAGTTCCCCTCTTCCAGTTCGGGCATGAATTCACGCCCAAGCTGCGGGAGCAAGCAGGCGGTGCCGCCGATCAGGAACATCAGCAAGAGTGTCGTGGTCTTGGGAAAGCCGAGGCAGAGCTGAAGGTTCCTCAGATAGCGGACCCTCAAATTGCGAGCCAGTCGGTTTTCCTGGACCGGTTTGACATGCTTCAGGAGCAGCATGCAGAGCACCGGACAGAGTGTCAGGGCGAGCAGCAACGCACCGACCAGGGAGAACGCGTAGGTCTGCGCCATCGGCCCGAAAAGCTGTCCTTCCGGGCCGGTCATCGCAAACAGCGGCACGAAGGCACAGACCATGATCAGGACGGAGTAGAGCAGTGCATGATCAATCTCTTGCACGAAGCGAAGAATCCGCTCCTTGATCGGCAGGTCGGGGTAACTGTTCGAGGCCAGATTGCGGTAGATGTTCTCGACCACGACGACGGAAGAATCGACGATGATTCCGAAATCCACCGCGCCGATCGAGAGCAGGTTCGCCGACTTTCCCCGCGCGTAAAGCATCGTGAACGCGAACATCAGGGCCAGGGGAATGTTGACGGCAACGATAATGGCTGTCTTGATGTTATTTAAGAACATGAACAGAATCCCGACGACGAGGACGACGCCCACGATGAGATTCTCGGTGACGGTCTCGGTGGTGATCTTCAACAGGTTCGAGCGGTCGTAATAGGGCTCGATCCGCGTGCCGGGCAAGAGCCTTCCGGTGGAAGGGTCATTGATCTGATGGACCTTGGCCGCGACGTCCTTGAGCGCGGGCAACGTGTCCTCGCCCTTGCGTAGGAGGACGATGCAGGTCACCCGGTCGTCGTCGTCGTGACCGATGTCGGCGAGGGACCGCGTGGACCCCGAGGGGCGTTCATGTTCGGCGCTGAAATAGCCAACTCGGCCCAGCCGCGTCTGATTGGCAATGACGACGCCCCGGGTGCCTGGCATCTCACCCGGGGAAAGCCGCCCACCCTCGACGACATCCTCGACGCGGATCGGCTGATTGTTGACCGAGGTGATGACCAGGGCACGGATTTCCCTGATCCTGCGCAGCTCCTCCTCGCGAAGGATCGCCGCGGCGGCATAGGGGCTTTTCAGTCCCAGCACCTTATTCACGGGGTCCAAGGCCGCGCCGAAGAGGCCGACGCTCCTGACCGTCATCGCGGTCTGACCCGGGTTGATATAGTCGCCCCCCACCGTGGCGTTGCTATTCGTCAGCGTCGCCTGGAGCTGGGTCAGCGTGACGCCGTAGCGGCGGAGTCGGTCGGGGTCGGGCTGGACCTCGTAACGTCGGACCGTCCCGCCGAAGCTAGTGACGTCAACGATGCGTTGAACCCGGCGGAATTCGCGCTCCAGGACCCAGTCTTGCATCGCTTTGATGTCGCTCAGCGCGTAGATTTCGCGCCCCTTCGGATCCTTGGGAACTTTCAGGACATAGCGGAAGATTTCTCCCGTGGGGGATTCCGGCGAAATCGCCGGAGTCACGCCGTCCGGCAGCGGCTGGGAGATCGTGGACATCCGATTGATTACTTCTTGCCGGGCCGCCTCGTAGGTGTATTCGCTGCCGTAGTGCCACGTCATCTTGAGGTCGCTGAGGCCGAACAGCGATTTGCTGTTGACCTTCTTGAGGCCAGGCATGCCGGCAAACGTCACCTCCAAGGGAATGGTGACCTGTCGCTCGACCTCGGCGGCGGACGCACCGGGGAAAAGCGCGATCACTTCGACGATGGCAGGCGCGGGGTCGGGGTAAGCCTCGACATTGACGTTCAGGAAGGAATGGACGCCGATCACCGCCAGGAAGACGGAGAGCAGGATGACGACGAGGGGATTCTCGAGCGCCCACCCGATCAGCTTGCGTACCATGGGGACCTTTCGGAGAAGGGAGGGTCATCGTCTTCCGGTCAGCTCTTGCCCGTCTTCATGTTTCTCGCCTGCCCCGTCTCCATCTCCGATCCCACTCGCGGCCTCGTCCTGGCCACGGGTTCGGCCGGCTTCATTTCCGGGGTCCGCGACTCAAGCTCCATGACGGCGGCCTTCAGTTCCACCGTCCCGGAGAGAAGGACACGATCGCCAGATTGCAAGGGCTCCTTGGGCAAGAGACCTTCCTCCGCCTCTTGGGCGGTCAATTGCTCTTCCTTGGGGAGCGGCGTTGACTTCACGAAGACCGTGTGTTCGAATCGGTGCGTGACCTGGACCCGTCTCATCGTGAATCGCGGCAACGCCGGATCTCGCTGGACGAAAACCACGCTCTGAAGCCCGTCGTCGACCAGGGCGTCCGTCGAAATCTCGACCACGTCGCTCGGCGACGGGATACTCACCGTGGCGGTGACGTATTGGCCGGCGCGGATGTGATTCCCGGGGTTCTCGACGTATCCCTTGATAACGGCCGTGTGCTGATTGGGGTCGATCAGGTAGCCGATCTCGTCGATCGTCCCAGGCAACCCCGCCGCCGTCGCCGTGCCGACCGTCCGCACGGCCCACCGCCTATCGCTGCCGTGGAGCGACTCCAGCGTCGGGAGGACGTCCTCGGGGCAACTGGCGATGACCAGGAGCCGGTCAACGTCGGCGACCTGAAACAGATTGACCGTATTGTCCACCACCATCTCGCCCACATGAACGTTGCGCTCGACGATGACGCCGTCGAAGTCGGCTCGAAGTGTCACCCGACCCCAGGGGTCCTCGGCCTGTTTGGTGGGATCGAACTTGGTCCCCGTCGCTTGTTTCTCACCCTTGACCCACCGGCCCTCGGAAGTCTTGGACCACGCGTTCTTGTCGGCGCCGATCTTCTTCGCCTCGGCATGAAGGGCGTCGATCTCCTCCTGGGGGATGTCCCACGCCTTGAGGTTGTTGAGCGCCCGATTGATGGCGTTGCGATCCCCCTGAACGGCCCGGTCATATGAGATCAGGAAGACCTTCGGGATGGCTTCCGCATGCTTCTCGGCCTCGTCGAGGATCTTCTGGTCCAGCTCCAGTTGCACCAAGGCATCCAGGAGATCGTTCTTTTTGGTCCCCACGTCCACGCTGTAGAAGACTCCCAGGACATCCCCCTTCACCACGCGGTCGCCCGACCTCAACTCGCGTTGTTCCGACCGTCCGGCCTTGGGGGAGTGATCCCAAATCTTGGCGATTTCCACGACCCTGGCCGGCGCGAATCGGGCGCGGATGCGGTCGAGGCGAGCGGGATCGAGCGCCGTGGAGCCAGGGAGCACGATCGGCCGCATCGTGGTCGGTGGCCGCGCGACCCCGACCAAATCTCGCTGGCCCTGGCGGATACCCAGCGTGGCAGCGACCTCGTCGGGAACCTGAATCGTGTGAGCCTGTCCCGAAACGAGCGAGACGATCGCCGAGGCGGGAGCTTCCTGCGTCTCCGTCTCTTCCTTGTCCTTGGTGGACGCGAGGAGATGCAAAGGCTTGCCGGAAAAATAGCTGTAGAACCCCGCCGCGGGCGGGACGGTGAGCACGATCAGGACCATCATCACGCCTAGTCTCTGTCCCAACCCTAGCCTCCGTCGCGGTACCACGGCATCCGGCGACAATGTGGGGATGGGCGGGATTGTGACGGCATGATTGGCGTCGTGGTGATTGGTCGATTCTTGAGATTCGCGATTGTCGATCATCTTGACCCTCGGAATGAGCTGATTCCCGCCTCGGACTTCGAATGACATGCGAATGATTTGAGGCATCGCGCAACAGCGATCGGGCATGATTCCTCGGCCGTCGATACAGGGCGACGGACGCCGGGTGGATAAGGCCTATTGACCATCGGTAGACCAGGAAAGACGGTCGGAGACCCGTGAGTCGCAAGGGACCAGCGGCCATCTTGCCACGGATTTCGTCGAGCCCGGAAAGTAGCGCGGCGGCCTGCGGCCCCCCCGGGGGCACAGTGACGCGGACCGGTGGGCGTGACGGATCACGTGACTGGAGTGCCAGCGTTGCGATGACGAGCCGGTCAGTCGGCGATGCGAGGTG
>JAKBAP010000231.1 GCA_021808995.1 Planctomycetota bacterium
GAACGGCCCATTCGTTGACCCGAAAGGGGGGGTCGAGGATTCGAGGTCCGGGATTGGCGTCGTCTGGGTTTGACCTGGTAGATTGAGTGACGTCTTGGGCGGCGAATCGTGGCGAGCCCACGATTCACGCAGGCGGGCTCGCCACGGACTTTCACCACGCGGTCATGGGCGGTATTCCCGGATGTCGAGCCCCGTCAAGAATCTGCCGGTGATGCAAAATTGGGATTGTCACGCCTGTGGCGATTGCTGCCGGATCGACGCGGTGGTCACGGATCAAGAAAAGCTTCGGATCGAAGCCCTCGATCTGGCGACCGATCCCGAGGTCGCTCCCAAGCCGTGGTTCACCCCCGCGAATCGCGGCGCGGGCACCTGGACGCTGACGCATCGGCCCGACGGCGGCTGCGTTTTCCTGACGAGCGCCAACCGCTGCCGGCTTCACGAGCGGTTCGGCGGCGAGGTCAAGCCGTTCGTCTGCCACCTGTTCCCTTTCGTCCTGATTCCGGCGGGGAATCACTGGCGCGTCGGCATGCGATTCTCTTGCCCGTCGGTCGCGGCGAATCGGGGTCGCCCGGTGGCCGAGGCTGAAAAGGATCTAGCGCGGCTCTCTCGCTTATTGGAGCAACACGTCGGCAGGTCCGCGGAATCCGCGCCCCCTCCCTTGATGCGCGCCGGCCAGTCGCTTTCCTGGCCCGACATCTGCCGCGTTGTCCAGGTGTTCGTGGAGATCCTGGAAGACCGCGGCGACCGGATGGAACGGCGGCTGCGGAAATGCCTAGCCGTCGCTCGTGTCTGCGACAAGACCCGGTTCGAGGACCTGCGCGGCGAACGGTTGACGAAATATCTACGGGCTGTCCGCTCCGCCATGGACGCGGAGACGCCCCGCGAAGCCGCTGATCTGCCCCCTCCCGACCGGCTCTTTGGCGCGATCCTGTTCCGCGTGATCCTGGCTATTTTCGCCCGCAGGGATCGCCACGGACACCGGCCCTCCGGCCTTCGGGGACGGTTGGGACGGGTCGTCGCCGGCTGGAGGTTCCTCCGGGGCCGCGGCAGGGTTCCTCGCGTCAACGAATTCCTATCCGAAACCCGTTTCGAGGACGTCGAACAGCGCGGTGGGGCTCCTCTCGAAATGGACGAGACGTTGGAACGGTATTTCGTGGTCAAACTGAATTCGCTTCAGTTTTGCGGGCCGGCCAACTTTGACCTGCCGCTGTGCGCCGGCCTGGAATCACTGATCCTCACATTCCCGATGATTCTCTGGATGAGGCGCGCTCTTCCCGAGATGCCCGTGGTGGCCGGGACCCAGCTCGCGATTCAGCTTGTCGACGACCATTTCGGGGGCGACCCAATGTTGGGTTTCCCTCACATTCAGTACTTGCTGAGCACGATGGCCCAGCGTGGCGAGCTGGAAAAGCTCGTGGCCTGGTATTGCCGTTGAGGGCATGCGGGATCCACGGTCGAACGATCCTTTCGCCGTCTCGATCGAGCGGACGACTCATGGTCGGTTGGGCGGCCACCAGTGGTCGATCGCGACCTCGAGCGCGTGGGCTCGGCTCGCCTGGAGCTCGGCCAGGTTCGTGGTCTCGCCGGGGTCGGTCTTGAGGTCATAAAGCTCGATCGGGCCCGTTTCAAGCGGCCGATGGGGAAGGATCAGCTTCCAGTCGCCGGCGGCAACCCAGCGGAACCGCAGGCTCGAGGCCGGGTCGTTGATATCGACGGCGTTGTGGGTAAAGATTTCCCCAAAGACCATTTTTCGCCCGCCGACCGCGTGGTCATCAAGCAGGTCCACGCCCGTCATCCGCGGATCAGGCGCGAGCCCCAAATGCGTGAGAATCGTGGGGGCGAGGTCGATCTCGCTCACCGGGACGTCGCTCGAGCGGGCGGCGATCGTTCCCGGCCGGCGGAGCAGGATCGGCGTGCGGAGTCCTCCTTCATAGGGCGATTGCTTGGACCGGGGGGCATAACGATCGGCGGTCGGGTCCTGGATCCAGCCATTGTCGGCCAGGAAGACGACGAGCGTATCATTCGTGAGCTTCCGTTCATCAAGGAAGTCCAGCAACTGGCCGCAGGTTTCGTCAAACCAGGTGCACATCGCCCAGTACTTCGCGATCTCGAGCGACGGTGCCTGGTCGCGATAGAGGGCCAGCAACCGCTCGGGAGGGTTGTGGGGCGAGTGCGGCATCATGGGCGCGTACCACACCATGAACGGGGCCTTGCGCTCGCGCGCCATGTCGATGAAATCAAAGACCGGCTTCATCCCGCGGCGACCGATCGCCAGGCCCTGATCGCCGTGTCGCCCCCCCTTGGCCGGATCGCCCGAGGTCATCCCATGGGTGAAACCACCTCGCTCGTACGAACCACCCCACCACTTTCCCGCCTCGAAACTCAGATACCCCCGAGTTCCCAGAATCCGAGCAACCGTGGGCGCAAGATCAAAATGGCCGATCATCGCCTGGCGCGCGGCCAGAAAGGCCGGGCTTCGCTCGGCGTCGCGCGCGGCCACCCCCGGGGGCAGGGGAGGGTCGTTGCTGGTAATCCCATGCTGATGAGGATAAAGCCCCGTCAAGATGCTGGCCAGACTGGGCGAGCAAAGCGAACTGGTCGCGTAACCCCGGCGAAAGCTCAGGCTCTCACGCGAGAGCCGATCCAGCCGCGGCGTGCGAATCCGCGGATGACCCATGAATCCATAATCACCGTACGCCATATCGTCGGCGATCATGAGTACCACGTTGGGCGGCGACGCGGACTCGCCCCCCCGCGCCCGACCCGCGAACCAACTCACGCTCGCGATCGCGGTGAAAACAACGGCCACTATAAACGAACCAGACCCCCTGCGCTTCATCGGACCTGACTCCTGGAATTCGCCGAGACGCATCACCTGCGCCAGCGTATCCGAACCTGGATGCCGTTCCAACAACTCGGAACGCGAATCGATTCCACTTCAACCATGGTGACCGCGAAACCACGAGTTCCGATGTCCCGAAAACTCAAGCTCACGCATTGAGCCAGCGCTTTCCGATTGGATTAACGAGATTCCGACCGTCGCACGCCGCGCCGGTCGCTCGTTGACGTCCCAGACGCTTTTCGCCACCAGGACGTGTTGGCGCTCAACTCACTCTAGGAGAAGTCATGAGTCGATTCGACCCTAAATGGTCCCTCGCAATCACGCTTGCGCGGCGGCTTGCGATCACGAGTTTCGCCGCGATCCTCGTGGTGGTGGTCCTGTGCCACCCCGCCAAGGCGGGCTGTGACTGCGGCAAAAACCGGCCTCACCTGATCTGCCGCGCGCATGTGCACGGTCCCTCGCATGCGACGGGACCTGGGGACATCATCAACCGGGACCTGGGTGGCGACTGGTACTGGGTGCGAAGCCCTGAACAGGAACGTAGGGTCGCCATGAACACGTTTAACCGCTACTGCATCCGCTGTCACGGCGTGGACGGGCGCGGAATCTGGGACATCCCCGACGTCCCGGATTTCACCAACCATGTCTGGCAAGCGACTCGCCCGGAGGAATATCGCTCGCGCGTGATTCTCGAAGGTCGAGGGGCGGTCATGCCCTCGTTTCGAGGGATCCTCACGATCGAGGAATCCTGGGCAATCGCGCGTTATCTGACCACGCTCGAGCCTGGGCACGAGGTCTCTCGGCCGGGCCTTGGACCCGCCGCGCCCACGACCCCGGCAGCGCCTGCCAGCGCGGCGGCGGCATCCCCGGCGGCCAAGCCCGCGGCTCCCGCCGTTGCTCAACCGGCGGCGGCGATTCCCCCCAGCCCCCCCGCGGCAACCCCGGCCAACCGTGGTGCCTTCGCACGCTAACAAGCGGCCGGACCGTGAGTGCTTGCAATGCGATCATCCATTCGATAGCAAGGATCGGCATTCGGCGCATCCACTAAAATCGGAAAAGTCGACCGATGCACCAAGATTTACCAAAGCCATAAGATCCCTTGATCCGATAGAACTCTCGGCAATGCCAGTGAGTCGCGACGGCTTACTGGCTTGCACCGGCGTTTTTTTTCTCATTTCACGCGAGTTCACTCGGCCTGACCCGGTTCTCGGGACCCGGCCGAACACCGTCGCACGCGGTCGTTTCGTCCCAGGGCGCTTCCTCTCAACCAGCGCCTCGCTCGACGCACGATCCGCCTCTAAGGGCTTGATGATGCGATCCAGTCCAAGCCTATTCATGCTGGGCTTTTTGGCCTGTTGTCCAGTCGTCGTGGCGGATGACTCGCCCCCCTCGCAAGCCGAGGCGAAAGCCCCGCCGGCCCCACAAGCTCCCAAGACCGAGGAAGCAAAGCTTCTCGCCGCCGTCCGGGAGACGATGGAACGTAACGCCCAGGAGATCAAGGCCCTCAAGGAGCAGTACTCCAAGGACCTCGACGAACAACGAAAAAAGGCCGAGGCCCAGCAAAAACAGATCGAGACCCTGCAACGAGCCGCTCAGGCGCTCGAGGCCCAGCTCAAGACGACAAAGGTGCCGGTCGCCCCTGTTCCGGCGGTCGCCCCTGCTCAAGGGCAAGCGCCTGCGCCCGCGGTGTTGCCCGCGCCAGGACCCGCCCCCGCACAGGGGCCTGACCGCCAGCAAAAACTCACCGAGGTCCAGGAGCAACAACTCAA
The DNA here is from genome assembly GCA_021808995.1 of Planctomycetota bacterium. Lineage (GTDB taxonomy): Bacteria > Planctomycetota > Planctomycetia > Isosphaerales > Isosphaeraceae > JAKBAP01. Next base: position 4,612 of record JAKBAP010000231.1, read on the forward strand.
GCTGCTCGAGGAACAGTTAGGCCTGGTCGGCAGCGAGCTCGAGACCCAGATCCCGGCGATCCAGCAGTTGCAGTCCCAGACCGCCTTGCTGAATTCGCGCTCGACCCAGGCCGCCGAACGCGACCAGCAAATCGCCAATTCCCAGAACATCCTCACCGACTCGGTCGACAACATGCGGAGGAACGGCACATGGCTCCCATCCCAGCTCAAGGAATGGTTCTCCCCCAGCGGCAACAACGTGACCCCACTCTCGATCTGGAACACCGTCTCGACCCGCTATGAAATGTTCCAGGGGCAGCGCGGGGCGGGCCTGTTCCAGTTTCAGGAATACACTCCGTTTTTCCTGGTTCAGCTCAACAAACGGATCTTACTCTCGGCCGAGACGAGCTTTACACAGGGGGGGGTCGCCCTTGGCCAAGCACAAATCGACATGTTCATCAACAACTGGCTCACCGCCGACGTCGGCTATTTCCTGGCACCGATCGGGTATTGGAACGAACGGCTCGACCCCCGCTGGATCAACAAGCTCCCCGACATCCCACTCGTGATGCGACAGGTAATCCCCGACGGGCTAACCATGACGGGCGTTCAGTTTCGGGGGGCGAAGTACCTCTTCAAGTCGCCGGTCAAGATGGAATACTCCATCTTCGCCTCGAACGGATTCGGTGTTTCGGGTGCCGGCAAGGCCGCCGACTGGGCCGACAACGCCAATCTGCTCGGGTCCACCGCGGGCGTCAATAACGCCATGGCCTACGGCGGGCGAATCGGCTTCTGGATTCCCAATCGGGGAATCAATTTCGGCGTTTCCGAGTTGGTAAGCGCGCCTTACAGCCTGGCGTCCGGGTCGGCGTACAGCATCTGGCAGCCCTATTTCAATTATCACCGTGGCAACTGGGACTTTCGGTTTGAATACGGCAACAGCTATCAAGACACGCGGCGATTCACTGGTAGTAATATCGAGCGACAGGGCATGTACTCCCAGGTGGCGTATCGAAATTACCAATCGCTCCACCAGCACCTTCAGAGGCTCGAATACGTCTTTCGGTTCAGCGACGCCTTCTTCCACGGCATCAATCAGTCCCAGTTGGACCTGACGTCGTATTCGCCGCTCATGAACGCGCCCATTGACAGCAACCAGTACACGATTGGCGTCAATTATTATCTCTATGCCTCGTCAATCCTCAAGTTGGCCTACGAGATCAATTCTCCGCTCCATGCGTCGGTGAAAGACAATGTGTTCATGATGCAGTTCGCCACCAATTTCTGATCGCGTGGTTGGGCCGTGTCGTGGATCGAATTCGCCTGGGGGCGGGAAAAGGAGCCTTTATCATGTCGATCGGTCATATCGGGTCTCGAGGCGGTTGGTTGCTCATGCTGGTGGGGCTCGTGGGGGTTGGATCGATTGGTTGCCAGCACATGCCGATCGATCTGTCGGCGGGTCCAGCCCCCTTGCGAACGCCCAGGCCAGCCGAGGATTCCCAGAGTTTCGAGGACTCGTTGACCGGGGGCGAGGTCTTCGCGATGTATTGCAACCAGTGTCACAACGCGCGGGCCCTGGGCGAGCGCCCGTTCGCCAACTATCAAAACGTCGCGGCTCATATGCGAGTTCGCGCGTGCTTTACCGGCGAGGAATACGAGAAACTACTAGCATTCCTGCGCCGCTGGCATGACGTCCCGCAGCCGACGCCACCGATCGAGGCCTCGCCCAAGCGACTGATCTTCTCGCAGCCAGTCTCGGAGCTACGCGACCAGATCTCGCCCCCCGCGGCCACTCAACCGACGCCCGCCGCGGCCGCCCAGCCAACACCAGAGGCGGCCACCCAGCCGCCTCCCGCGTTGTTGCCGGCACCGGGGCAGGTCGCCCCGGCACCGAAATAAGTCTCTCACCCCGCCGTCACGACGCCCTGGACCTTAGCGATGGGTCCAGGGCGTGCCCATTGGTAGCCCACGCACGGTCGTCTTCCAGCGGATCCGCCCATTCTGGTCGACCACGCGAGTATGCCGAGGCTGGTTGAACCAGGTGTCGTAAAGGTAGGAATAGGTCCTGGGAATCGGCTCGGGACGCGCGCGGAAGAGCCCATGGACGTGACGATTATGAGCTCGCGCCGGTGGAACGCCAGCGTCCGCGGGGGCCACGACGACATCCTGGGCTCGCAGGCGCGTCGGTGCCGCGAGTAAGGCCGAGAGACCAAGAATGTAGGCCAAGGTCCCGGGCAGGCTCTTGCAAGATCGGGTCATATCCGTACTCCCCTCGTCGGTGAGACAAATCCTTACAACACGCGTGCTGAAATCAAGCCGTCGGCGCGACGTCGTCAGGGGTGGATCAGGGCCTGGGCTTGCCGGTCGAGCTCTTGCCACTGTTTCTGGAGCTGGCGAAATCTCTCCTCGAACGACCCCTGCGAGGACTCGTTAAGCGCCAGATCGGGTGGGCCGAAGGTCCGAATGAACGCGATCAGCTCTCCCGCTTGGACTGGCGAGACGCGCCCCCGCCACGCGGGCATGAGGGTTCCTTTCCCTTCGAGGATGCTCAGCGAGAGCTGGGCGGTCTGGTGGCTGGTTTGCCACTCTCGATTGGTGAAATCGGGAATGACGGGCATGGCGGGGCGGACGGCGGTGCCACGGCCGTCGGGGCCATGGCAGGGGATGCAATTCATCATGAAGATCGCGGAGCCCGCTCGGGCCTTCGCCGACGTCGCGGGTGACGCGGTCGACGCGGTGGCCAAGGGTGAAAACGCGGGAACGCCGGTCACCGGGGAAGGGGCCTGAGCCCCCGGCGCGCCGGCGGAAACGGCAGGCGCGGCGGCTACGACCTGTTTTCCGGATTGAAAGGCTCGCATGAACGCGACCATCGCCTTCACATCAATATGGGCCAGCGCCAGCTTGTCTTTCATCGGCAGCATCAGCGTCCCCTTCCCATTCAGGATCGAGTGCTCCAGCTCGGCCTCGGTTCGGCTCGCCTGGAACTTGGGATCGGTCAGGTCCGGGATGGCGGGCATCGCGATCCGGACCTTCGAGCCTTTTCCATCCCCGTCGTGGCAGGCGATGCAGACGGACTGATAGAGCTGGATGGGCGTCATTTCCGCCGAAGCCGGCGCGGCGGGAACTCCGGGAGCGGCCCCCGATGGTGCCGCCGGTGGGCCGCCGGCTGGCGCGGGCGCGACCCCCGCCGCCGCTGGGGCCAGTGCCCCGGCGGGCGCGGCCCCCATGACCGGCTTGCCCGTCTGAAAAGCCCGCATGAACGCGACCATATCCTTGACATCAATATGAGCCAGCGCCAGCTTGTCTTTCATCGGCAGCATCAGCGTCCCCTTGCCGTCCATGATCGAGTGCTCCAGCTCGGCCTCGGTCCGGCTCGCCTGGAACTTGGGGTCGGTGAAATCCGGGATGGCGGGCATCGCGATGCGGACCTTTGAACCCTTCCCATCAACGTCGTGACAGGCGATGCAGACGGCCTGATAGAGCTGGCTGGGTGTCATGCCTCCCGGTGCCGCGGCGGCGGGCGCTCCTGGCGCGGTCGCCACGCCGGCGACGGGGGCCGGCGGCCTGGGCGGGACCGGCTTGCCCACGTCCGCGATCACCAGCTCCATCGCCCGATCGATCGGAACCCGGAGCATCTTGGTCTGGGGGTTGACCGTGCCATAGGTCGTCAAGAGCTCCTGGT
>JAKBAP010000232.1 GCA_021808995.1 Planctomycetota bacterium
CCGCGCCCACCTCGCGAACTTTTCGAGAGTAGTCCGCGAGATTGGCCTCGGTCGGCTCTGGAGGGTGGTCATAAAGTCCATCGGGCTCCGGACCCAGCACGGTCGCCTGGCAGCCCAGCTCGCGAAGCAAGCGCCCACCGAGCCTTCCGCCGGCGCCATGACCCGCGTCGAGCATCACGGTAAATCCATGCCGGCGGATCCCGGCCATGTCGACCCGCGAGAGAACCCGCTCCAGGTGGCCTTGGTCCGGCTCGTCGATGGGATGAACGTGGCCAAGCGCATTCCATGGCACCCAGCCAAATTGGCGATTCCGCCAACGATCGAGCATCTCTAGACCAGCCTCCGCCCCCAGCACCATCCCCCGAGGCTGAAAGAATTTCAGCCCGTTGTACTCGGCCGGGTTGTGCGACGCGGAAATCTGCACGCCGCCGGCCAGCCCCTTTTCACGGACCAGAAAGCCCAGGGTCGGAGTCGCCGTCGCCCCGACCAAAAGGACATCCCGCCCCGTCGCCGCGATCCCCGAGGCCACCGCGGAAACGAAAACCTCCGCCGAAACGCGACCATCATGCCCCACCACGATCGGTCCCCGAGCACACCCCACCGCATAGGCCGCCGCGAATTCCACCGCCACCGCGGGGTCCAGCCCCCGACCCACGAGCCCGCGTAGTCCCGAAATACTCGCGATCCGGACATCACCATCATCCATCGCGCCATGCTCCTCTTAGCTCACGACCCGGCCTGGGGACACGCGAAATCACCATCTGAACCCCCCCGCCTCACCAGCGAGGGCACGGATCGCGCCTCGCGGAGATTCTCACAAATTCCGGTCAAATGCCAAGCCTTCGCCCACGACAGCTCGCGGAAGCTCGATTCCCGGCGGACAACCGAGCCACAACAACCCATCCAGACGATCGCGTCGAATCGCCCCTCATGAGGCCATCCGTCAACGGTCGATACTCACACAAACGACTCAGAGTCCACTCGCCCCGACCGGGCCTTCATGGTAAGATAGAGAGTCTGTGCTTAATAAATAATCTACGTTGAATGCATCTGATCGATAATCCGGGCAATTTTCTTGACCTCGTTGTCGAGGATGGTAACTGATGGCTTCGATCGCTCAGCGGCCGACGTTCGCGGATCCCGAGCTTCAGCGCGAAATCATGCGGTTGCGGCAAGTGGACAATGTAACGAACCTGGGTTATTTGGCCTTTGAATACGCGTGTCTGGTCTTGGTGATCGCTTGCGCGGTCGGGTTCGCGGAATATCGAGCGGGCTGGGGGATTTCGTGGTGGTGGGACGTGCCGGTCTTTGCCGTCGCGATCGTGCTGGTGGGGGGGCTTCAGCATCGTTTGGCGGGGCTCGGGCATGAGTCCTCGCACTATTCGTTCATGAGGAATCGGATCTTGAACGACCTGATCCCCGACCTCTTTTGCATGTTTCCGCTGATGACGACGATCCATTTTTACCGCCGCTTTCACATGGGGCATCATCAGTTTACCAACGACCCTGGCCGCGACCCCGACCTGCTCAATCTCGGTGAGGAAAAACGGGCCGGCGAGTTTCCGATGAGCCGCTCTCGGTTCATCGCGGTGGTTTACTTTTGCATGGTGGTCGCGCCGATTCGGTTTCTCCGCTATCAGTGGGCTTATTTTCAGGTTAACACGCTCGGGCAGGGGAAGAGCAGCTATCGCGCGAACGAGGAAGGGGACACTGGTCCCTGGCCTCGGCTGGGGACGGCCCTGGGGATTGGCTATCTGCTCGCCATGAGTGCTCTCTTTCGGGTGATGAACCAGATGGGGCTCTCGGGCTGGATGATCCCCACCGCGATCGTCGGGTGCGGGCTCTCGGCGTTGATCGCCTGGCGGATGCCCGCCCGGTTTCTGTTTCAATCGCCGTTTCGCCAGGCGCTTTCGGTCCGGCTTACGAGCGTGCTGAGGCTCTCCTATTACACCCTGATCCTGGTCGGGCTGGCTCAGGTACGGTGGTATACCGAGGGGCGGTCGGTCGCCTATGTGATTTTGCTCTGGCTGGTCCCGCTGGGCAGTTCGTTCATGTTTTTCATGTTTCTTCGCGATGTCTATCAGCACTCTAACGCCGACGATGGCCGGCTGACCAATTCGCGGGTCTTTTACACCGACCCGTTCACGCGATGGGCGGTCTTTGTCTATGGACAAGACATGCACATCCCCCACCATCTGTTCCCGGCCGTCCCCCATTATCGGTTGCGAAAGCTACACCGAATCTTGAAGACTCGGCATGACGCGTATCGAAGCGACGTCGTGGAGACCCACGGTACGTTCTGGGATTCGCACGGTCGGACCACGATCCTGGACGAGATGACCCGGCCGGCGCGTTAGCCGGCTGATCGGTTCGTGATTCAAGCCCGGGCGCTTGGCCTGGGCCGGCGAAGGTGGTTCAGAAGGTCGCCCATGGACCCGAGCCCGATCGCGAAGCGAGGAGCCTGGGGCGTGGATCGGGCCAGGATCGCTCGATGGCGTCTCCGTTCGCGAATGGCCTTCCACGATCGGAGGGCGTCGAGCTTCCCCTGAAGAAACGGCCCCCCTCGGCCTCGGATCACCCGCCATCCCGTCTGGGCGGCGACAAATCCGAGTCGGGGCACGAGGCCGACCACTAGCCATCGCCAGGGCATGTTGGACCAGAAGACAATCTCGGCGTTCCGCGCCATGGCGCGGACCAGGGCCGGCCGGCGATGGTCGTAGGTCGCGGAGACCTCGTGCAGGACGACCGAGCGCGGGGTGTAGACACAGCGAAAGCCCCCCCATCGCAGGCGAAAGGCGAGATCGACGTCCTCGTAATAGGCCCCGAGGAGCGGGTCGTACGCGCCGACTTTCTCGAGCGCTCGCGACCGATAAAAGGCACTCGAGCCGCTCGCGCCGAAGACCTCGTCCTGGGGATGCTGGGCCCATCGCGAGGCGGGCTGGCCGTGTCCTCGCTTGGTCGGCCAGCCAAATACGGAATAGGCATCCCCGGCGGAATCGACCCGCGAAGGCTGATCGCGAACCAGGACCAGAGGGGCGACCGAGCCCACCCGCGCGTCCGAGAATGGGGCGAGCCCGGCCTCGACCCAGCCGGCGGTGGGCTCGGCGTCGTTGTTCAGGAGCTGAATGAATGGCGATCGCGCGGCCGCCACGCCCGCGTTGGCGGCCGCGCAAAAGCCGCCGTTTCGCTCGAGCCGGACCACTCGGACCTGGGGATGGCGCTCGGCGAGCCATGGGGCGGTATCGTCGGTCGAGGCGTCGTCGGCGACCACGACCTCGATCACCATTCGGGGGTCGCTGGGGCGATGCCGCTCGATCGCGGCCAGGCATCGTTCCAAGAGCGCCCGGCCGTTGTAGGTCGGGATCACGATCGAGCAAATGGGAGAACCTGGGTCGATTGGATCGCGAGCGTCCCAGGCGGTCACGCGGGGGGTTTCGGGATTCCTTGGTTTTTCTTCCACGAGGTTTTTCCCCAGAGGACGTGCTCGATGGTCATGAGCAGGACCCTGATGTCCATTCCGATGGTCCAGCGCTCGATGTAATCGAGGTCGTACTGGAGTCGCTTCCGGAGGGAGGTTCGACCGCGGAAGCCGTGGACTTGCGCCCAGCCGGTCATTCCTCCAGGGACGGCGTGGCGGAGGTGATAATCGGGGATTTCCTGGCGAAAGCGGTCGACGAACGAGGGGCGTTCGGGGCGTGGCCCGACCAGGCTCATTTCGCCCTTGAGGACATTGAGGAGCTGGGGCAGCTCGTCGATATTGGTGCGTCTGAGCCATTCGCCGACCTTGGTGCATCGCTGGTCGTGGATCGACGCCCAGATTGGTCCGGATTCGCTCTCGGCGTCGGTCCGCATGCTACGGAATTTGATGATCCGAAACCGTCTACCCCCCTGCCCGATTCGCTCCTGCGAGTAAAAAATCGGCCGGCCGCTCGTGATCAAGATGGCGGCGGCGACCAGCAGGAACAATGGCGAGAGCAGGATCAAACCCAGGAGCGAGCCGGAAACGTCGATGATCCGCTTGATCGAGCGGGCGAACGAGGGGGCGTCCCAGGCGTCGAGGAGCTCGGCGATCTTGCGTCTGCGCTTGCCGCGTCGGGTCAGGGCCTCGTCGACGGGTGGCAGGGAATCGAGGTCGAGCCACTCGGAGTCGATCGAGACCCAATGCACGGCCACGTTCGCGGCCAGGAGCCGGCCCACGCGGGTGGGCCAGGCTTTGCCCGATGGGGCCGAGACGGCGACCACGACATGCGTCGCCCGCGCTCGGTCGACCAGCCGGTCAAGCTGCTCGATCGAGCCCAACACGGGCACCGGGTCGGTTTCGTGATGAAGCGCGAGATGCCGCCCCCGCGATCGCAGCGAGGTCCCCCGAGGATGGGCCGCGTCGACGAACCCAACGATTGGGGGGCCGTTCCAGGGACCCTCGCTCAGGCCCCGGACCAGTCGGCGAGCGGCGCGCCGAGCGCCCACCAGCACAACCCGGCTCGGCCTCTTGGGCACCGGTTCCCGCTCCCCCGATTCGTCCGTCATCTTCATGTCGACCCACCGATCCGAGGGCTCGGGGCCGTCTCGCGACCCGTCTGTCTTGGTCTCGACCACAAGCGGTCCTGGACGTACCATCCTTGGCGGTCCTCGCTCCGGTTTCCTTCAAGCTCTTGGATCGACCGAACCGACGAGTAATTTCAGTTATTCCGAAAAAGCGGAATCCACCGAGGACTCCCGCATCCGCGTCACCCGCGACCCCAGACCACGCGAGGACCAAGGCCATCGACCCGATCCAAACCGATCCCCGATTGTCTATCGTCATGGTCAACCATGAGAGCTGGCCCGACGCGCTTCGGCTCACCCGCGAGCTCGAGGCCGAGCCCGAGCTGGACCAGGGGCGTTGCGAGATCGTGATCGTCGATAACGACTCTCGTGGACCGATTCCCGCTCCCCTGTCCGCTCCCCACGCGAGATCGCGCGTGATCCTTCGGGCTGATAATGGAGGTTTCGCCGTCGGCGTCAATGCCGGTTGCCGCGCTGCCCGGGCTCGATGGCTCCTGGTCTTGAACCCCGACGTCGAGATCGAACCCGGTTTCCTCGGCCTGGTCCTCTCCCGAATCGAACATCACGAGCACGATCCCGAGGGGACGCCTGGCCTGATCGGGTTTGGCCTGCGAAATCGCGACGGCAGCCGCCAGGGATCGGTCGGGGCATTCCCCAGCCTGGCCCGCGCGGCCTGGGAGCAATTCCTCCCCCGCGGCCATCGTAAGTACCAGCCAGGCTGGAAGATCCGCCCCGGGCCCGTCGATTGGGTCACCGGATGCTGCATGCTCGTCAACCGCGCGATGATCGACGACCTGGGGGGCATGGACGAGGACTTTTTCCTCTATTACGAGGAGGTCGCCTTCAGCCGTGCCGCCCATGATCGCGGCTGGCGGGTCGTTTTCGACGACCAGGCCAGCGTGATCCACCGACATCCCTTGCAAAATCGGGCGGTTTCGCCCAAGATACGGGTCATTCTGCGCCATAGCAAATTGCTGTATTTTCTCAAACATTTGCCCACCTGGCAGTTTCTGACGCTGAATTGGATCGTGGCGATCGAGTCGATGGCTCGCGGTTGGTGGTGCTCGCGAATGGGCCTCGCGGCCGACGCCCGGGCCTGGCGCGCGATTCGGATGATCACCCGTCAGCTCGGACCAGGGAGGGGCCCGCGTGGTCGCGAGGTCCTGTCGCTGGCCGAGCGGGTCGAGATCGAAGGGACCTTGGAAATCGGAGTCGGCAAGGGGCCGAGGGGTCGCGCGACCGCGCGATCGACCTCGACTCAAGAGACGATCTAGGCAAGGATGCCCCCTGAGCCGAGCTCCCACGACGGGAGGCAAGGCGACGGGTCGAAAGGATGGATCCGCGTGACCGCGTCTCGCCACATCGTCCGCGTCGGGTTGCTCATGGCCACCGCCGCGATCTTGCTCGGCTGGGTGATCAGCCATACCCAGGCGACATTCGCCGATGGCCTGCGCTATATCCATCGCGCCGAGCGCATCGAGCGAGACGGGGTCTGGACCAACCTGGCCTCCGGCATCGACCATCCGCTGCATCCGCTCGCGATCGCGGCTACCCACCGCCTGTTGGGGGGGCACGACCCCGATTCCTGGCAACGGGCCGCCCTCACCCTGTCGTTCGCGTGCGGCGTGTTCCTGATCGTGCCGGTTTATTTGCTCACGCTCGAACTCCTGGGCGAGCGGTCGGCCTGGATGGCCTGCGTGCTCGTCATGGTCAATCCCATCATCGGATACATCGTCGTCAATGTCCTTTCCGAGTGTACATTCCTCGTCCCCTGGATGTTCGGGCTCTGGTGCGCTGTCCGCTTCTTGCGGGATGGCCGGTTCATCTGGCTCCCACCCGCCGTCGCCCTGAGCGCGGCCGCCTATCTGACCCGACCCGAGGGCATGCTCCTGGCGATCGCCTTGGTCTTGACCCTACTGGTCATCCCCATGCTCAAATCGACCCACATCCACTGGCCGCGATGGTGGGCCGCGATGGGGTTTCTGATGGGGGGGCTGTTGCTCCTGGCGGGGCCGTACGTCGCCCTCAAGGGGGGCCTGGGAACCAAGCCGGGCATCGCCCGCGTGCTCGGTCTCGCCCCAGGGGCCGACGCGCTGGCGCTTGAGCGCGAAAAGCCAGTCCCCGAGGGCCAGACGACCTTCGAGCGTTATGCCACGTCGGGGATCCGGGCGATCAAGGCGTTTCGAGGCGCGGTCACGCCCCCGCTCTTTCCGTTCGCGATCCTGGGGATCCTGGTCGCATGGTGGATTCCCGACCGAGCCCGGTCGTGGCTCTTTCTCTCGATCATGCTCGTCGCGTCATGGGCCGCGCTCACGCGATTGCACGCGATCGCGGGCTATTGCACGATCCGCCATGGGCTCGTGCCAGGTCTGATCCTTACGCTGGCGGCGGCCCATGGAACCACCTGGCTCATGGGCAAGATCAGCCTGCCAGGGCGGTTCCTCGGCCTGGGCCAGGAACGATTCCGGCCTGGACCCGCCGTCTGGGCGCTCCTGATCGGCCTGGGTATCGTGGTTCCCAACCTGCGGGCGCTCGGGCCCCTCAATCCCGGCCCGTTCGAGGTCTACGAACAGGCCGGCACCTGGATCGCCGAGCATGCCCGAAACGGCGAACAGATTCTGGACCTCACCGACTGGACGGTCTTTTTCAGCAAGCGGCCGGGCTATGTCTTCGCCGACGTCTATTCCGCCCCCGCCGATCCCACGACACGCTGGGTCGTCGTAAGAAAGCCCCACATCGACGGTCACTGGCACTATAGCAAGGTCATTCGCGAGCTGATCGGCGATCGCCGGCCGGTGGCCGTCCTGCCCGCCTCGGCCGACCCTCGCCAGGTCCAGATCCGGGTCTATGACCGGCTCGCGCCCGACACCGCCATCGCGGGGGCCCTTGGTGCTCGCCGGCCCGAACAGGCCTCGCGCTAACGCCCACGATCCACGGGGAATCGCGATCATGCCAAGGGTCGACCAGGTCAAGCCAGGCTCCACTCGTCCCAGCCAGAGATACACGCGGGTCGAGCCCGCGCGGGCGCGGCCGACCCATGCCGTGAGGCCATGGGGCGCTCTGGGTGCCGTGGTCCTGATCGTGGTCGTCGAGTGCCTGCTCGCACGCCACCCCCTCCATCTCGCCGACCCGGTCAGCCTGAGCTGGCGGCACGCGGCGTCCCTGGCGGCCAACCCAAACGCCAAGCAAATCCTGGCGGGAGACAGCCTCATCATGCACGGGGTCGTCCCTGCCCTCATGCGGGAACAGACGGGACTGGAAACGGTGAATCTGGGAGCCGCCCGAGCGCCGGCACTGCTCACCTACTTCCTGGTCCGTCGCGTGCTGGAGTCCGGCGTAAAGCCCTTTTCAATAGTATTTTGCGCGAAACCGGCCGTCTTGATGGGGGGGCCCGACTACGACGCGCGTTACTGGCAAGAAGTCCTTTCGCCCCGCGAGTTGCTCGACCTCGCCGCGATGACCGGGCGCGGAGGCTTGTGGCTGAGGCTCGCGGCGGGCCGGCTGATTCCGTCGCTGCGTTCACGACTTGAGGTCCGATCGTGGATCATCGCCACGCTCGGTGGGGAAACCAACCCAATCTCGGCGACGAACCGGGTGCTTTGGCGGAACTGGACCGTCAACCAGGGGGCGAACCTGGCCTCGGCCCAGTCGCCTTTCGACGGCCGGCTCGACGCCCAGGTCGCGGATCGCCTGCACACCGATCGTTTCC
>JAKBAP010000233.1 GCA_021808995.1 Planctomycetota bacterium
GGCCTGGGTGGCCTCCAGACTATCGCGCTCTCGAGCCCACTGCCCGCCTTGACCAATACGGTCACGATCGACGGGTCGACACAGCACGCGATGGAGCCTGGTCCGGCGATTGTGATCGACGGCTCCGCGCTTGCCTCTGGGAGCAACGGTCTGGTCGTCGAGGGAGCGGGGAGTGTCGTCCGGGGGCTTGCCCTCGTCGGTTTTTCGGGTTCGGGCCTGGTTTTGGAAGACGGTGGTGGCGACCTGGTCGAGGGGAATGACCTGGGAGTCCTGCCGTCGGGGACGGTGAAAGGCAATGGGACGGGCCTGACGGTGATGTCATCCTCGAACACGATCGGGGGTTCGGCGTCGGGTGCCGGCAATCTGCTTTCGGGAAACGCGAGTTTTGGGCTCGTGATTACCAGTGGAACCCTGGTTGCCTCCAACAACCTCGTGTATGGCAACGACATTGGCACCGCCTCCGGAGGTTTGACCGCGCTCGGAAATACCCTTGGGGGGGTGGTGGTTTCGGGCGGGGGCGACAATCAAATCGGGCTGGCGGGCGTTGGAAACGTGATTTCGGGGAATCAGGGCCCTGGGATCACGATCGAGGGGGGGGCGTCTGGCACCTTCGTCCAAGGGAACCTGGTCGGTGTGGGGTCGGATGGCACGTCAGCGCTGGGAAATCTGGGCGACGGCGTCTTGATCGACGGGGCGACGGGGACGCAACTGGGCGGGACGGAGACGGGGCAGGGAAACATCATCTCGGCGAATCAGTCCAATGGGATCGAGACCCAGGGCGACACCGCTGGCCTGTTGGTGATGGGAAACGACATAGGGACCGACGCGACCGGGCTGATGAGCCTGGGAAATCGTTTGAACGGGATCACCCTGGGCTCGTCGATGGATACGATCGGCGGCACGGTGGCGGGAGCGGGCAATACGATCGATTTCAACGGGTCGGGTTCATCGGGGGCGGGGATTCAACTGGTCGGGAACGTCGTCCACGACACGTTTCTCTCGAACAGTATCTTCGACAACGCGGGGCTTGGGATCAATCTGGGCTCGGGTCCGACATCGAACCATCCGGCTGGGACGCCTGGGCCCAATGACTATCAGAATTTTCCGGTGCTCAACCTCGCGCGGAGCGACGGCGGGGTCACGACGGTGAGCGGGGTGTTCACGGCGGTGCCGTCGACGGTGTACTTGCTCCAATTTTTCTCGAGCCCGACGGAAGACCCCACCGGTTTTGGGCAGGGAAAGACGCTGATCGGATCACTCAACGTGACGACCGACAGCTCTGGGGCGGCATCCTTTAGTGTCCCTGGGACGGGGACGAACCCGGGGAGCTATCTCTCGGCGACCGCGACCAGCCCGTCGGGGGACACGTCCGAGTTTTGCATGGACATTCAGACGCAGGGGGAGATCGACCTTCGGCTCTCGGCGTCGGCCGCCCCCAATCCGACCCCGGCGGGGGGGAACGCGACCTCTACGCTGACGGTCAACAACCAGGGGAGCGAGGCCGCCCATCTGGTGGTCCTGTCCGCGACTCCGCCCGGTGACGGGACGGTCGTCTCGGTGACCTCGAGCCAGGGATTCGTCTTGCCCGCGAGCGGGGGAGTGCTCACGGCCGAACTGGGGACGATCGCGGCGGGGGCCTCGGCGACGGTGACGATCGTGTTCCAGACCGCGGCGACCGATACTGGGCCGCTGACGACCTCGGCCTCGGTTTCGAGCCTTGAGACCGATCCCTACCCGGCCGACGAATCCGCCGGCGCGACGGTCCAGGTGGCCGCCGAATCGGACCTGGCCACGACCCTTTCCGCGGCTCCCGACCCGGTCCCGATCCTTGGGGACACGACCTTCACCGTGACCGTGACCAACGCCGGCCCCTCGGCCGCTCCGACGGCGACCGCGTCGTTGCCATTGCCGGCGGGATTCACCTTTGTTTCCGCGGCTTCAAGCATGGGAACCACGTCGTTCGCGGGAGGGACGGCCACGGCCGCCCTCGGCGACCTCGCGGTTAACGGCCGGGCGACCTTCACCGTCGTCGCCCAGGCGACCCAGCTCGGGCCGATCGCGCTGACGGCCGTGGCGGCAAGCGCGAACCTCGACCCCAACCCCGCCAATAACAGCGCGAGCACCACGGTCACCGTCGATCCCTCGGCCGATCTTTCGGTCACCACCACGGCGTCCGCGCCTCGGGTCGTCACCGGCGGGGACCTGCGATATCAGGTCACCGTCGTGAACAATGGCCCCGACCCCGCTCAAGGGGTCGTGCTTACCGACATGCTCCCGGGCTCGACGCTGCTCGTCTCGACCGCCTCCAGCGTGAACGTGACGCCCACCGCGTCGAACGGCGTGGTGTCGATGACGCTGGATTCGCTTGCCTCGGGCGCGACGGCCGTCCTGACGATCGAGGTCCAGACCACGGGCTCACCCCAGCAAACGATCACCGACACGGCCACGGCATCCAGCCAGACGCTCGACCCCAACCCGGGGGACGAGTCGAGCTCGGTCACGACCCAGATCGTCGGGCAAAGCGACCTGGGCCTGTCGGCGACGGCCGCCCCGGGAACCGTCCTTGTCGGTCAGGATGTCACGTATACCCTGAACGCGACCAACACCGGCCCTTTTGACGAGCCGAGCGCCCTCGTCTTCGCCCAGCTCCCGGCGGATGTGACCTTGGTCTCGGCGTCGACTAGCCAGGGCTCGACCCCTACCCTGGGAGCCGATGGGCTCCTCTCGGCCAATCTGGGAGCGCTCGCGGCGGGTGGGGGAGCTGTCGTGACGCTCGTCCTCGCCCCTGGCCCGGCCGAGGTCGGCACGTTCCCGATCGACTTCCAGATCGCCGGCCAGAACATCGACCCCAACCCGGCCAATAACACCGCCGCCACGTCGATCCAGATCGCCGCGGCCGCCGCCCTGGCCGTCGCCATCCCACCCCCCTCGACACCGGCTTACGACCAGGTTCCATTCACATATGACCTCGTCGTGAGCAATTCCGGCCCCTGCCCCGCCACCGGAGTCCTCGTCTCGGCCCCGCTTCCGGCGGGAACGCGATTCGTGAGCGCGACGAGCGCCGGCGGGTCTCCAGTCCTGGTGGGCAACGCGATCACCGAGACCATCGCCACCATGCCTCCCGGCGGTTCGACGACCATCGCGGTCACCATCGAGCCCCTCTCGGCGGGCTCGCTCGCCCTCGCCACGTCGGCGAGCGCCGAGCAGGTCAATCCCAACCCTTCCGCGGCGGCAAGCTCGCGGACGATCCCGGTCGCGCCCGCGGTCGACCTCGTGGTTTCGCTGGCGGCACAACCCTCGAGCGCCCTCACGGGCAGGCCGATCACGTTCGTCGCGACCCTCTCCAATCAAGGGCCCGACCTCGCGACCAACGTCGCCCTTGGACTCCCTGTTCCGGCGGGGTTTACGTATGCGGCGTCGGCCGTTTCGATGGGATCGAGCACCTCTCAGTCAAACCAAATCATCGCGAACCTTGGCGATCTGGCCTCGGGCGCGACCGCGACGATGACGGTCGTCCTGACCGCGATCAAGGGGGGTACGGTCTCGGTGACGGCGGACGCGACCTCGTCCGAGTACCAGGTCAATCCCACGTCGGCCCAGGCGACCGCGACGGCGACCGCGATCGAATCTCCCGGCGTCCTCACGTTCTCAACCGGCCATGTCGCCGTGCTCGAGACCGCCGGCCAGGCGATCCTCACGGTCAACCGGGTCGATGGCACCCAGGGGGCCGTCAGCGTCCCGTATTCCACGGTCGACCTGAGCGCGACCCCGGGCCTCGATTACATCCCAGTAACCGGCACCCTGAATTTCGCGCCTGGGCAAACCACCGCCACGATCGCGGTCCCGGTGCTCGCCAACCCGTGGGATAACCACGACGAATGGCTCTCGGTCGCCCTGGGAAGCCCGACGGCGGGGGCCGTGCTGGGTGCTTACTCGACGAGCCAGATCCAGATCATCGACGTCGATCCCAATACGACCCCGCCCCAGGTCGCCGGCCTCACCTGGACGGGCGACGCTCGGGCGATCTGGAGCCTGATGGTTCGCTTCACGGCCCCTCTCGACCCGACGTTCGCGAGCCTGGCCGCGAACTACGTCCTCACCACGGCGAGCGGCCACGTCATCCCAGTTTCCCCATCCTACGACAGCGCCACCTGGACAGTCTCGCTCGTCCCGGCGATCGTCCTCCCCTCGGGTCAGGCCTACACGCTCCGCGTGGTCGGAACCGGCCCCACGGCGATCCGCGACATCGCGGGGAACATCCTCGCCGGCCAGGCCCCGAACGTCCCAGGGCTCGATTACCAGGCGACCTTCGAACAAGGGAGCAAGATCAGCTACCTCGATGCCTCACGCAATCGCGTCTTCTTGAAGCTCAAGGGGCCCGGTTATCTGGAGCAGGTGCGAACAACGGCTGGCGTCGGCGAGGTCCTGACCGTCATGGGGATGGCCCCCCGGCGGACCGTCTTGATGGGTCATGTGCAAAAACTGAAAGGCGGGACCGGGCGCACCGATATCGGCGTCCTGAACGGCATCGGCCAGTTCGGCCAGATGCAGGTCAATCTCGACTCGCCTCCGTTCCTGGCCCGGGTGTTCCCGTTCATGAAGCGCGGACGAGGAGTCTTCTGACCACTCGACCAGCCTCGCCTAGATCCGTGGTGGAGACATCGAGTCCCCTCGATGACCTATGACGCCATCCAGGATTCATTATTTCTTCGCGGAAGACAAGCCAGCCTTGATCTGGCTCGGGTCAGGTTGCGTCCTGGGCCTGTTACTGGGGCTCTTGGTCGGCTTCCCAGCGGCTTCCCTCCACGGAGGCATCGCTCGCGTTCATGTATTCCTCTGGACACTCTTGCTTTCGTTGCTTCTCGGCTATTTCACCGCGTTCTTGTTCGGTTTCTTCGTACTGGGCCCGCTTTACTACATTCGTAGCCTCGAGAATGGCGAGCCATTTCGAAAGGGCGACCTGGTTCAGATCCTCTCTGGTCCCCATCGGGATCGAGTCGTCCGCGTTCTCGAAGCCTTCGATTTCGCCACCTACGCAGGCGCACACCGCGTGCGAGTCGATCTTGGCGGCCCGAACGCGGAAGCGTACGAGAATCCCTTTTGCTCGTGGCAAATCTTGCTGGTCGATCGAGGCGCGCCGGACTCCTCCGACGGCTCCGCGCCGGCGATCGGCTTCGCCAGCGACACGAAGCTGGAAATCCAGACAATCGAGTGAACCAGCGGCCAACCCGCGAACAGCGATTCGATCGAGGGTTGGTGAGACTCTCGCCAAGGGATTACAATCAAGATCGTCAAAGGAACCGCCCCACCCGCGAGGACCGACCATGACAACACGACCGAGAATTGTCCTGGCAAGCCTTGTCTTGACGCTCGCGTCATTCTCGCCCACGGTCCTTGCTTGCCCCAACTGCAAGGAGGCCGTCGCCGCGAATCAAGGCGAGGCCCAAGGCATGGCCGAGGGCTACAACTGGAGCATCCTGTTCATGCTCGGCGTGCCGGCCTCACTGCTGGGCGCTGGCGGCTTCGCCATCCGAAGAGCAGCCAAGCAGGGCACGTTTCCCGAGCTCTGACGAAACGAAGCCCGAGCAGCCCTCACACCCTGAGCTTGCCGGCGGGCGTATTCGCGGCCAGGTCGTCGATCATGTCCTGGAGTGCTTGGCGGACCGCCCCCTGCCAATCGTCGCCGAACCGGGCAAGGTAGGCGGGCCGTTCATAGGCAAAGGTGATCCCTCGCGAATTATTGACGAGAGCCCCGAGCCCGTCGTCGTCGAAGGCCGAGGCGATATCGAGCGAGGTCGCCCCCTGGGTGCCATAGCCCGGAACAAGCAACAGCACCTTCGGTAGCGCGGCCCTGAGCTCGGCGAGCTGGGTGGGATACGTCGCGCCCACGACCGCTCCCACCAGGCTATACCCTTCCTGCCCGAGGCTGGACTGACCCCAGAGCCGGACGCGTTCGGCCACGTGCCGATAGAGGGGCTTGCCATCGGCGACCAGGTCCTGGAAATCGCCGGCGGATCGGTTGCTCGTGCGAACGAGCACGAAAACCCCCTTGTTTTCCCGCGCGGCCACCTTGATGAAGGGGGTGACGCCTTCGGTTCCGAGATAGGCGTTAATGGTGAGGGCATCGACGTTCCAGCAGGGTTCGAACGACCCGCCGATCGGAACCTTGCCCAGATATCCGCGGGCATAGGCCTCCGCGGTCGAGCCGATGTCGTTGCGTTTGCCGTCGAGGATGACGATCAGCCCCATCCGTTTCGCGTGTTCGACGGTTTCGTGCAGGGCGACAAACCCCGGTGGTCCATAGGCCTCATAGAAAGCCGACTGGAATTTCACGAGGGCGACGTGGGTCGCGACGATATCGATGATCTCGCGCCCAAACTGGCCTAAAGCGGCGGCGACGCCGCTCTGGTCGGCGGGAAACCGCTCAAGAAAGCCGGGAGGGAGTTCCTCGGGTCGCGGATCGATCCCGACCACGACAGGGTTTCCCACGCGGCGCATGGCCGCGAACAATCGATCGACAAAGTGCGCGCTCATCCGAAGCCTCGAACCCAGGATTGACATCTCGTTTTAGAATTCTACAATCTTGCGACGACCTAGGGATAGACGGCAGTCACTCGCCGAGGTTATCTTGGTCTCGATCGGGGCGTAGCGCAGCTTGGATTAGCGCGCTTGCTTGGGGTGCAAGAGGTCACCGGTTCAAATCCGGTCGCCCCGACTAAACGTAAAGCCTTATACCGAAACGAGTTCAGTTTACCCGCCGACGTCCGGCGGAGCGGCTTGACCCTGCTAGCAACGGGGGGTAATATCCCCCCTTGGGGGCCGCGACATGCCGAAACTCGTGAACAAGGTGCCAGCATATACCCTCCACAAACGGAGTGGGAACGCTCGGGTAAAGATTAATGGCCGCACGATCGAGCTTGGAAAATACGGCTCAACCGAGAGCCGAGCCAAATACGCCGCGCTGATCGGCACCACACCCGCCCCTGACCAGAAGCCGCCGGTCTACGCGCCCCCGGCCGGCTCGACCTGGCTGGTCGGCCAGTGCGCGGCCAAGTTCTACGAGCACGCATGCAAGTATTACGTCAAGCCCACCGGCGAGCCCACCGGCGAACATCTTTCGATCCGCTGGGCGCTCAAGCCGCTGATCGCGCGGCTCGACTATCTGCCCGTGCAAGAATTTGGGCCTCGCAAGTTGAAGGAAGTCCGTGAAGAGATGATCAAGGCGGGCTGGACGCGCTCTTCCGTCAACAAAGCCGTCGGACTGATCAGGCGCTGTTTTACCTGGTGCGCGTCCGAGGAATACTGCCGACCCGAGATCGCCATGGGCCTCCGCACGGTCTCGGCTCTGAAGGAAGGGCGTTCGGACGCTCGTGAAAAGCCGCCGATCGGGCCGGTCGACGACGCCCGGATCGAGGCGACCTTGCCGCACTTGACCCCCACCATGGCGGACGCCTTGCGATTCATGCGGTCGACTGGCTGCCGGCCTGGCGAAGTTTGCACCATGAAGGTGAATGAGATCGACCGCTCGAATCCCGATTGTTGGTGGTATCGACCCACCTCGCACAAATGCTCGCACAAGCAACGGGGTCGCATGATCCCGCTGGGGGCGAAGGCTCAAGACGTCGTGCGTCCGCGGCTCGTGAAGGCGGGGGCTGGCGGGCTGGTCTTCCCGATCACCCCGGCCGCCTTGCGACGGACGGTCCATCGCGCCTGCGAAAAGGCCGGCATCCCGGTTTGGGCTCCCAACCAGATTCGCCACACGGTTGGCACCGAGGCTCGCGCCCGGCACGGCATTGAAACGGCGCGCTGCCTCTTGGGACATGCCACCGCCGACATGACCCTGACGTACGCTGAACGCGACATGGCGCAAGCCGGCGAATACGCCAAGAAATTCGGTTGAGGGGCTGGTATCATCAGGGCTCGGGACGGCGGGAGTAGCTACCCGCCGATCGCCCGACGCGACCCACCAGTTTTACCGTTGACTGGTCGGTCGCGTCGGGCCTTCCCGAGAATCAACGGAAACGCGACATGTCGACACATCATACAGGGGCCGCGACGCCCCCTGGCGCGGGCCAAGATACCATAACGCTCCGCTCGCTCGCGCAACTTCTGGGCCACCGCGATCTGCTTGACGGCGAGACGCCCGACCGCTGGCTCGCGATGCTGAATACCGTCGAGTCAACCGACGAGAGTCCCGAGATTGTGGCGGGAGCTCTCGCTTTCCGGGCGAAGGTGAGGGAGCATGCCAAT
>JAKBAP010000234.1 GCA_021808995.1 Planctomycetota bacterium
TGTCGCGGTGCTGCTCTTCCTCCTCGGGTGAGAGGGCATTCGCCTCAAGGATGAGGCTCATGGCCATCGCCTCGCGGAGTAGGGTGGTCGGTTGGCCCGGGGGTCGGGCGAAATTGCGGCGGAGGCAATCGGTCCGGGACGAGACCGTGGGGAGCGCCGGCGTCCGGATCGGCGCGACCATGACGGATGCCAGCAGCGCCAACGAAGTTATCAGCCAGAGCGTGGAGACGAGGCACTTACGGTTGGGCATGGCCCCTCGCTTCTTGGATGTCGTGATTCGAAGCTCCTTCGCCAGGCTGACGGAGACCTGGGTTTCCGCCCGCTTGTGTCGCGATTGTACTTGTGTCGCGATTGTATTGGCTGGCCGGGCGAAGTCCACGAATCCTTGAATTATACGCGATCGCGATCTTAGAGGGAGTCCAAAATTCAAGACAAGCGGGAGATGACATCCAAAATCGAAAAAGCGGATCGCTTCCTCATCCAAGGAAGTCAGGAGCCGGCGCGGGGTTTCTTGAAACGGCGTTTACCTTGTCATGGCCGGATTCGGCGAGGTTGTTGGGGGGTTGGCACCGACGGCGGCCTTGACGGCGTGGTCCGTGGTCGTCCGCTGGCCGAATGGGCCAGTCGTGCCCGCGGGGGGTGGCGCGGGGGGAGGTGGGAGGGTCGCGGGCGCGTCGGCGGGGTCGGTCTCCTGGACGGAGGGCCGGGGGGCGGGGAGATCCTCGATCAGGGCTGGGTTGAGTTGATCGACCCGAGGAATGAGGATCTTGCCTCCGACGGTCAGGTGGTCGAAGTCGGGGACGGCATTCTTATTGGCCGCCCAGAGGGCCTTGGAATACCGGCCCGAGCGATAGTAGAGCAGCGAGATCGTCCAGAAGTTCTCGCCATCCCGGATCGTGTGGGTGTATGGGAATTGACCGTGAAAGTCCGCGGGTGTCGAGATCGACACCACGCCGCCGCCCAAGGCTTGATAGGTTTTCACGATGGCGGCCAGTTGCTCGGTCTTGGTGTCGATGAGGACCACTCTCGCGTCCCTGAGGTCGCGCTGGGAGAACAGCACGTCGATGTATTCGATGCGGGCGTTCTGAAAGAGGTCCTCGGCGAATTGGACCGCGGACTCGAGCGTCCTCAACTGTTGCTTCTTGATCTCGATGCTGTTGCTGTAGTTCTCGACCATGGTCATGCGGTTGATGACCTGGGTGAAGGCGTCCAGGATGACGCGCTGATAGCTGTAGATCGCCTGCAATTGCCTGGCGTTGGCGGTGAGGTATTGGGCCCGGATCGCTCTCTTGTTGACCAGCGGCCCGACCAGTCCACCGGCGATGCTGCCGATCACGGCTTGCGGCTCGAACAGATGATTGAGGAGCAGGGACTGGAGTCCAACCCCGCCGCTGATCACGAGCTGAGGATAGAAGTTAACCCGGGCGACCTTCACATCGAGCCCGGCGGCCGTCAGTTCGCGCTCGGCTTGGCGGATATCGGGTCGGTTCTGGAGGAGTTGCGAGGGCACGCCCAGGCTCAGCGGATGGATTTTCAGATCGTAGAATCCCTCGGATCTGCGTTCGACACGTTGTGGATAGCGATTCACGAGGAAGTTGATGCGGTTCTCGCCCTCGATGATCGCCTGGTTAATGATCAGCTTATCGCTTCGATTCCTTTGAACCTCGGCCTGGAACCGCAGGACACCCAGCTCGGTGCTGCGGGCCGCTTCCTTCCTGGCCCTGGCGATCTCGAGGCTTCGCTCCTGAAGCTCGATGATTTGATCCAGGTTCTCAAGGCGTTTGTCGAGCCCCATGAGTCGATAAAAATTCTCGGCGATCTCGGCGACCAGGGTGGTCACGAAGTAATTTCGCTTTTCACTGGCGACAACGTAGCGCTGAACGGCCGCGTCCCTGGCGTTTCGCAGTTGCCGATAGATGTCGAGCTGCCAGGTGAGGTCGATGCCTCCCATGAAATTTCCCACGGGATTGGGAAAGAACTTGCCAGGGAGATACGGGTCGCTGAGTAAGCCGGCCCCATCAAGCGTGAAGCGGCTGAATCGGTTCATCCCCGAGCCGGCCGCGACACTGACGAAGGGAAGGTACGCCCCTGAACGCGCCAGAACCTCGTTGCCGGCGATCCGGACGTCCTCGTTCAGGATTCTCAATTCCCGATTATCGACCAGCGCCTTTTCGATCAGTCCTGTGAGCATCCGATCATTGTAAAACTCCTCGATCCCGAGTTGTGAGGTGTTTTCCGGGCTGGCTCTTCCATTGAAGTCCGGCGGTAGGACTGGCCCTTGCTCCGGATGACGGATCGGGGGGATGCCGCAGGAGGGCAGAACCAGGAGCATGAGACCGCAAGCGATCGCTCTCGCGACGACTCGGTTTAGACGCCTGGCATTCGAAAAGCTCACTGAAAGATTCATCCGCCTCGTCCTTGAGGAGTATCCGCCCGTCGGCGATTCCGCCGAGGAAGTCATTGGCCATCAACTCCCGTGGCTCGTTCGTGAGCATCCACCCCGGATGGTCGCATTCAGGCCATGCGCTTCGAGGACCCTCCTTTGATCGACCTGTGAGGGTTTTGACTTTAGTATCGGATTGCGCGTTTAGGAAAACTGAAGAGTCCAATGCGTCCCGAATCGTTAGAGCAGGCATGTGTGGGATCATGGGCTTGATCGTCGTGTGTCGCGATTCCGTGGCTGTCTCCCGGCCAGAAGAGAGGGTGGGTGATCGTCCGAGGACGAAACCGGCGTTGATCCTCGCTCCCTTTCCAATTTGAGCCAAAGGACATGCAACGAACCCTGGACGCGCGTGCTCTGGTCGATTATGCTGGTCGGGACCTTTAAGGGAGTCACCTGCATGACCATTGCCCGGGCCGAGCTTATCGATACCGACATTACTCGCTGGTATCATTGTGTTCTTCGTTGCGTGCGCGGTGCCTCGCTGCTTGGCGAGGGGGACTTTGACCGAAAGCAATGGATCGAGAATCAACTGGAGGAGCTCACCCAGAAGTTCGCCATTTCGATTGCTGGGTTCGCCATTCTGGATAACCAGGTTCACTTGCTGGCGAGGCTCGATACGGACGTAGTCGAGTCATGGTCGGACGAAGAGGTCGTGCTGCGTTGGGGGCGGGTCATCCCACCGCGTGATGAGAAGAGACGTGTTCTCGCGCCGACCCAGGAGTGGGCGCGGGGCCGGTTGCGTGAGGGGACGGTGGTGGCGACGGCTCGGGAACGGCTCGCGAGCATCAGTTGGTTCATGAAATGCCTGAAGGAGCCGCTGTCTCGCCTGGCGAATCGCAGGGATGGAACGCGGGGCTCGTTTTTCGAGGGACGATTCCGGTCGGTGGCGATCCTGGACGACAAGGCTTTGCTGGCGACATGTGCCTCGATCGATTTGATCCCGGTGGTGGAGGGGCTTGCCTTGGTCCCGAGGGCGGGGAGTCATACGTCGATTAAGCGACGGATCGACCATGCCTCGGCCCAGCGCGCCGCCACGAATCGGAAGGTCGCCAAGCGTGGCGGACCGCGGGTGGACGCGCGGACGGTGGGCCGGGAGGAATCGGCGTGGCTTTGCCCCATCGAGCGTGGGCGCGGTGCGAATTCAACGCGTGAAGGGATGTTTGAAGGGCTGACTCTCGATGATTACGTGCTGATCTTGAACTATACGGCACGGTTTCTCCGGGAGGGTGAGGCACCGATTTCTCGTCCGCTGAAGGAGGTCTTCGCCCGGCTCGAGATTCGTCCCGAGCGCTGGCACACATTGTTGATCAACCTAAGCTCCGAGCGTCCGCTTGGCCGGCTCTTCTCGGTGAGTCGTGAGCGTCTTCGTGAGGTGTCGGAGCATTTTGGCATCCGTCTCAGTCCCAACCTGGGGGGTTGCCCCACCGAGTGAGATCGCGCGGAACCGACGGGTCATCCGTTCGACGAATGGGCGTGGGCCCGGGTCAGTGGCGGGTTCGTGGCGTGATCGAACGGAGCGCCTGGCCTGTCTTTCCGTCCCAGACGAGGAGCGAGCCATCGGAGCAACCGGCCGCCACCCGGCCGCCATTCGCCGAGATTGACAGACATAAGACATAATCCGTCGTTCCCGTGAAGGTCCGTTTCGGGGCCGGGTTCTCGGGGTTCCAACTTCGGGTCGAGCCGTCGCCCGAGGTGGCCACGATCTCGGAATCAATGGGCCGCCATCGCACGGCGGTTATGGATTTCCTGGGTCCATTGAACGTGCGGATTTGATCACCGGAATCATAATCCCACAATTTGAGGACGCTATCCGCGCCCGCGGAGACTAGGCGCTTACCGTCGGCCTGCCAGTCGACGCCCATGACATGGTGGGTGTGCCCCTCGAATGACCGGGTGGTCTTGCCGTCCTTGAGCTCGACCACCTTGAGGAATTTGTCCGCGGCGGCTGTCGCGAGCCGAGAGCCGTCGGGTGAGAATCGTAGGCCGAGGATGGTGTCGGAGTGAAGCGACTCCAGTCTCCGCGCCAGCAAGCCCTTGCCGATCTCCCAGATATTGACCTCGCCGGAGACCGCGGGCTCGCCGCCGCCGGCCGCCAGGAGCGCGCCGTCGGGGCTGAAATCGAGCGCGAGCACACGAAAACGCAGGGGGCCGAGCGTCCTGATCACCTTCCATGTCCCGGAAAACCACCAGCGGGTCAGCACGCCGTCGGTTGAGGCCGTCAAGACCTCGTCGGCGTCGGTGAAAACCACGCGAGAGAAGGCCGCGGACTTGCCGGTGGAGGTTGGCGGTGAACCAAAGGCGATCACGCCGGTGCCCGTGGTCGTGTCCCAGATCTTGACCCCGCCGCCATCGTCGGCCGTGGCGAGCCGGTCGCCTCGTTGGGAAAAGGCGACCGCATGGATCGTGCCACGACCACCGGGTAGGTCGTGGACCGGCTTGCCGTCGGAGAGTGTGATCAGGCGTGCGAGGCCGTCATCATAACCCACGAGCAAGAGCCCCTCCCGGCTGGCGGCGAGTGATCGAATCGGCCGCTCGCGACCGGTGGGGATCGATCGAACGAGCATTCCCGTTTCGCCATCATGGATTCGCGCGACTCCATCGTCGCCCGCCGTGACCAGGAGTTTTCCACCATGGATCGCGGCCAGTCCGCGAATGGCCGCCTTTCCGCCATTGAGCTTGATCACATGGGGTGTGTCGGCCGGTGATGGGCCCTTGTTCGGGACCAATCCGAGGCTTACGGAGCCGTCGCCCGAGAGCGCGGCCAGGCGAACGCCGTCCTTGGTCATGGACAGAATCACGAGGTCGACAATCGCGCGATCGTGCCAATGAAGGATTCCTTGCTCGGTCCCCTTGACGGCGTCGAGACGGCGGATCGTGCCGTCGTCGTAACTGGCGAAGAGGCTCTTACCGTCGGGAGTGGCGACGACGGCGCGCGCAGGCACGGGCTGGGGCCAGGTCTGGGCGAGCGTTCCGGCTCCGGCTTTCCACGCCCGGATCGTTTTGTCGAGTCCGGCGGAATAGAGCATCCCACCGGCCATGGCGATGGCGGAGACCGCTCCCGAGTGTCCTTTGTAGATGGCGTTTTGGCCGCCGATGGGGGCCGACCATAGGGTGACGGTTTGATAGCCGCCGACGGCGAGAATCGTCGCGTCTGGGCGATATCGGAGCGATTGGACCAGGTCCTTTCCGCCGTCGAGGGTGATGATCTCGAGCCCAGAATCAATGTCCTGGATCTGGACCTTGTTTGAGCGGCCGGCCGCGAGACGAGCTCCGTCGGGGGAGAGGTCGACGGCGTTGATCGACTGAATCTCGGGCGAGGGTTCCATGAGCTCGAGCGAGGGGGTGGGCTCGGTCTCGGTCGAGTCGTCCTTCGCCCCCTGATCGATCCAGAGCTTGAGCAAGCCGAGCTGGCTGGGGTCGAGGGGTTGGTTGGCCGGCTTATCAACGGGGGGCATGACGGGGGTCATGCGTCGCGCGGCCATCTTGAGGATCAGGCTGTCGTCTCCCTTGCCCGGGTGGATGGCGGGCCCGCGCTTGCCTCCCTTGATCATGCCCGCGACGGTCTCCATGTTCAGGCGGTTCTCGGCCAGGGCCGAGCCGTGGCAGCCTGCGCAGCGGTCTTCCAGGAAGGGCTGGATCTCGCGCGAGAAGCTCACCTTGTTGGCGCGGACCGGGGTCTTGACATCGATGGGTTGGGAGTCGGCGAGGGCCTGGCCCGCGGCGAGACTGATCGCCGCGCACGCCGTGAACGCGCGTTTCGCGCGGGTTGAAACGATGGCTTTCATGATCCGATGATTCCTCGAAATCCGCGCGTGGGAGGGGTTTACTTGGCGATGGCGAGGGGCAAGGGCTCGTCGACCCGGATGGTCTCGCCTCGAAGCTCGATCGAGGCTGAGAGAAAGACGCTGGCCGCGGGTCCCACGGGGGCGTCCTTCGCGGCTTTGAGGGTGAGCTTGGCGGCGGACTCGCCGGCTGGCACGACGACCGGATCGGCGGACAATCCCAGGGGCTTGGCGGCGGTGAGTGTGAGGGTCATGATGCCTTGCGCGCCGTTCTGGCGGGTGAGGGCGGCCTCGATTTCGAGGGTTCCGCCAGGCTTGATCGTGCCCGCGCTCTTCTTGATCGACAGGTTGAGTGGGGCGGGGCGGACGACGAGCTCGATCGGGTTCGAGGGCTCGGCGAGATTGATGTTGGGCTTGGTCTTGGCGGCAGGGTCCTTGCTGAAAGGGTAAGGGGCCGCGGCTCGGAGGGTAAAGGAATAAAGGCCCGTGGGGACAACGCGGGGGACGTAGAGAGTGAGCGAGCCGGTGGAGTCGGTCTTGGGGATCGTGGTGGCGGCGTTCGGGACGTTTGGAGGAAGGTCGGCCGCGGTCACGGCGATGGGCTCCGTCATTCCGTTTCGCCGCGTGATCGAGAGATCCAGCGCGAGCCGGCTTCCCTGGGCCGCGATCAGCCGGCGAGGGCTGGCGGCGAGGGCGAGCGGGGCGGGCTCGGCGAGCACGGCGAGCACGAATCCGTGGATCAGTCGCGCCTGGGCGAAGGATTGAGCGCTCGGGTTGGGCGGCCCGGTCATCGCGCCGGCGATCGCGAGTCGCGAGAGGTCGGGGCCGAGCATCGACGCCTGGGGAACGTATGAGAGCTCGTCCTTGCGATCACCAAAGCGGGATCGGCCGACGAGCTGGACAAGGCCGACGCTGGTCGCGGCCTTCTCGTCGGCCTCCAGGACGACCGGGGCGAGCGATTGATTGGCGGCGATGGTCACCGGGTCCATATGAACGCCCTGGGGGAGCGAGTGGGCTTCAACGCGAATCGCGCCGGCGAATCCGTCGTGGCGGACGACCGCGACGACGGCCAGCGCGCGGCCGCCGGCTCGCACGGTGGCGGAGCCGTCGGGTAGAGCATCATAGGGGGTGAGGACGAGGTCGAAATCGGGCTGTTCCTTGCGAACGACCAGACGATACGCCAACCGCGGATGACCGCGCTGGGATCCATAGAGATCACTGATCTCGATTTGATAGGGCCCATCCTCGGGGACCGACCAGCGCAGGCGAGGGTCGACGGTCTGGGTATTGAATCGCGCGCCTAGCCCCTGGTCCGGTGAGTCGTCGGCGCGTGCCAGGTCCGTCGGGGGAGCACCTTTCGCCCCGGGTTTTCGCACCACGATGGAAGGGTCGGCCGACGATCCCATCCGATCGGCGACGGCCTCGATCCACCAGATTTCGCCTTTCTTGCCCTGGAACTGGTAAAGATCGACATCGCCCGAGGGATGAAACGCGCCCGAGACATCGCAGGGGGGGGTGATGATCTGGGGGTGGTCGGGGTCGTTGGGCTCGTGTTCGAGGTCGATCGGGAGGTCGGTGTCGGCCACGAAGAGCGAGCGTGATCGCCAGGCGGGTCGTCCCGACGCGCCGGCCTGGGCCAGGGCGATCTCAAAGCCTCGGCGGCCAAATGCCGAGGCCGAGGAAGTGAGCAAGCCAGGCGGCCGCGCGTCGGCCGGACCCACCAGGTCGTCGGGGGCGAGCGAGACCGCCGACTCGAGGACCTCGAGCGCGGGTCCGCCCGCGGAGAGCGCGGGCTCGACGGTCGCGCCCGCGCCCAGGCCGCGGCCGATCCAGCGAAACCGTCGAGTCCCCCCCACGCTGGCCGCGCAGGGGGAAATGGCGTCGAGATACGGGCCTTCGTGAATGGTCAGGCGATAGGCGTAATCGGGCGCGCCCCCATAGATCGCGTCGTGCACCTTGAGCACATAGCGTCC
>JAKBAP010000235.1 GCA_021808995.1 Planctomycetota bacterium
GAACGATGGGAGAAGGCCGTCTTGAGCTGGGCACGACCAACGCGGTCGCAAGAATGGAGCCAATCAGGCCCAAGCCTCATGAAGCTCCCCGACAAGGACTCGAACCTTGAACCTAGCGGTTAACAGCCGCTCGCTCTACCGATTGAGCTATCGGGGATCGCTGCTTGAAATAGAATAACCGTCCAGGCGGCCGTGCTCAAGCCCGCTCGGGCCTTCGATGGAAAAGTCGAGAGCCCCGCGGATTCGAGAATCGCGGGGCGAACGGGCCGGCAGGCTCAGTCCTTGGGTCCTTTTTCGTGGACCGCGATCGCCTTTTCTAGGATCCCGACGATCAGCGCGTTGAGCGAGGCTTTATCTTCCTTCGCCCAACTTGCCAGTTGTTCGTGAAGCACGGGGGGCATGCGAATCTGGAAGTGAACCACGGTTTCAGGCATGGAAGATCTCCTCGAGTCAGTCAAGTAAAGGACCACGGCTTGATTTCGTGAGGCCGAAACCTAGCCGGTACCCCGTGCTTTTGGGAAAGTCAGGGCGGTTCCCATATTGTACCCGAAATTTCGTTGCGGAATTCGAGATTTTCTCCGAAAACCGGATCATTCCTCCCACGAGGGGGCGCGAGCGGCCGAAGTGTTGCCACACGACCGCGCGTGCGTGAGTCATTGACGCCGGCCCCGACGGTTGCGAAAGTTCATGCCATGTGCCGCGAAAAAACCTTGAGCCCCTGAAAAACCCCATGAGCCCGCACGCGAATCCCGTGGATTCCTTTGTTGACCAGTTCGTCGAGCATTGGGGGATGATGGCACGCGCGTGGGGAATTAACACCAGCATGGGCGAATTGTTCGCGCTTCTCTACGTGACGGGGATCGACTGGACGGCCGATGATTTGAAGGAGCGATTGGGAGTTTCGCGGGGAAATGTCAGCATGAACCTCCGCGAGCTTGTCACCTGGGGGGTGGTTCATAAGGTCCATCAACCGGGCGAGCGCAGGGAGCTGTTTCGAGCGGAGAGCGACGTCTGGACGTTGTTTCGCTCGATCCTTCGGGAGCGTAAACGTCGGGAGTTGGACCCTACGCTTCGGTTGCTCGACGCGTCCGCGCTTGAGAGCTCGGCCGATCCCACCCGGCGCGCGATTGAGAGCCGCGTGGAGGCGCTCAGGCATTTTTTTCGGACGACCGACACCCTGGCGTCCGCGCTGCTTTCGCTGGCTCCGGGCGAGCTGGACGAGATTGTCCAGCTCCTCGGTCAGCTCGATTCTCGGGCGGATCGTGGTGAGTCTGGGGAGTGATCGGTGGAACGGCGGGTCGGGTTCGTCTAAACTCATCGGTGTGACATGGTGAATCGGATCTTGCCGGCTCGGCCTGAGGTGGGTTCGTCCCTGGATTCAGGGACGATCGCTCGCGAAGCGGGTCGTTTTTTTCCTCGTGCGGAGTAACTCATGAGTGGTACGGGGGTCGACGAATATCATCCGGGTCTTGAGGGGGTCATCGCCAACGAGACGGCGATCGCCAATATTGAGGGGAAGGACGGTGCCGGCGGGCTTGAGTACCGCGGCTACCGGATCGAGGAACTCGCGGAGGGCGTCTCGTACGAGGAGACGGCGTTTCTGCTCTTGCACGGCGACCTGCCGAATCGGGTTCAGCTCGCGGAATTCGACCAGCGACTCAAGGCCGCTCGGGCGATTCCGGACGCGCTCGTCAAGCTTTTCAAGGAGATCCCGGCGCATGTCCACCCGATGGACTCGTTGCGGACGGCGGTGAGCGTGCTGGCGCATTTCGACCCCGAGGTCGATGCCTCGCCCACCGATCACGCGGCCAACGTGCGTAAGTCCGAGCGGTTGATCGCGCAAATGGCCACGGCCGTCGCCTATCGCGAGCGGATTCGCAAGGGGCTCCCCCTGGTGGTGCCCCGCGATGACCTGGATCACTCGGCCAATTTTCTCTCGATGGTCAGCGGAAAGGTGCCCTCCGAGACCATGTGGGGCGCGTTTGACCTGTCGATGGTTCTTTATACCGAGCACGAACTGAACGCCTCGACCTTCTCGGCCCGGGTGACCGCGTCGACCCTTTCCGATCTGCATTCGGCCATCGTCGCCGCCATCGGCACCCTCAAGGGCTCGCTCCACGGCGGTGCCAACGAGGAAGCCTGGAAGGTCCTCGAGCAGGTGGGAGCGCCCGAAAACGCCGAGCGCTGGATCCACGACGCTCTCGCCAGGAAAGAACGCATCATGGGCTTCGGCCACCGGGTCTACAAGCACGGCGATCCCCGGGCGGCGATTCTCAAGCGGTCGTGCGCGGCCCTCGCGAAGGAAATCGGCGACGACCGCTGGGAGCGGATCGCCGAGCCGATCGAGCGCGAGGTCACGACCAAGAAGATGCTCCCCCCCAACGTGGATTGGCCGAGCGCCCGGCTCTACCATTACATGGGGCTCGAGATCGACCTCTACACGCCGATTTTCGCCATGGCGCGGATCGCCGGCTGGGCGGCCCACGTCATCGAGCAGCTCGACCACAACCGGCTGATGCGTCCCAGGGCGCGGTATATCGGGCCGCCGCTTCGTCAGGTTCGCCCGCTGGCCGAGCGCTAGGTCTTGTCGCCATCAATGTCAACGAGCCAGGCCGCGTCCCATTCGGGGCGAGGTCTGGCTCGTTCGCGTGATCCGAGTCTGGCCGTTGGGCGTTATTCGGGCTTGGCCTTGTCGGCGGGGGCGGGGGCGGCGTCGTCTTTCATTTCTTCCGCCTTGGGCGTGGCCTCGGCCGGGGCCTCGGCGGCGGGTTTGGTGGCCGCCTCGGGCGCTCCTCGGCGGGGCTGGGTGAGTTTCCTCAGGGCGTCGGTCGAGACCGCCTCGGCCCGACCCGAGACCGGGGTGTTCATATCATAGCCCAGGTAGGCCAGCAGCCTTTCGATGAGCAAGGGGCGGATGCCGTCGAGGCGGGCTTCCTTGATCATCTCACCCCGGCGAGCGGCCAGTTTCGAGGCTCGCGAGAGGGAGAGGTCGCTCTCTTTCTCGAAGATCGGGCGGAGTGGCTCGCGCTCGTCGATCACGTACCAATCGATTCGCGGCGACAGCGTGCCGGTTTCGCGGCCGATGTCGGAGGGGGGCAGGTCGTAATCGACCACGCCGCCGGCCTCCTCGATCATGCGTTTGAGTTCGGCGCGGTCGTCTCGGCCGTCGCGATTCATGTCCATCTTACCCATGAGGGCGAATCGCGTCGGCATGTTGGGCGACCAGGCGGGCGAATAGACGATGTCCCCGACGCGGATGGGGTCGATCGGGTTCTTGGTCTGGGTGATCTTGGCCGTGGAAAACTTGTCGCCGACCCGGGTCAGCATGATGTTTCCCTTGGGCTTTTCGGTCGGGATGCCGGGTGAGAGGGCGTCGAAGATCGTCATGACCATCTGCGGGCGAGCGCCCTGCCGGCGGGTGATGTCGACCAGGACCTCGCCCCGTTCATAATCAACGAAGGTCACATGACCATCGGGGCTGTCGAGGGTTGTCTCCGTCCTCTCGAGCTTGTCTCGCTGCTCCTTGATGATCGAGGTGAGCGTCTCGTTCTTGCGGAGTGTGTCTTCCTCGAATTGCTTGAGCTTGGCGGTCAGGTTGGCGATCTCGGTGGCTTTCTTGTCGTTGTCGGTCTGGAGCTGATCGGTGGTGGTCAGGAGGGTGGAGCGTGCTTCCTCGTGCTTTTTGTGCTCGCTGTCGAGGTCGGCGCGGCTATCGGCGGCGGCCTTGGCCTGGACGTCGACCTGCTGCTTGGCGACGCTGGTCGCCGCCTCGAGTGATTGCCGCAGGTTCAGGTAATTGAGCGAAAGCTCGGTCGAGAGGACCGACATGTTCTCGAACAGTTCCATCGCCCGATCGAGGGCCGATTCGTAGGTCTTGTTCGGCTCGGCCCGGAACGAGGCGATCGCTTGCTTGATCTTGTCCTTGGCGTCCTGGAGCTCCGCGCTTGACGCGCCGGCGGCCTGGGCCTTCTGAGCGGCGGCGTCGACGGCGGCGGCGATCGCGGTCAGACGCTCGTCGACCTTCTTATAATGAGCCGTGATCTCGTCCTTGGCCGCGTCGAATTCCTGGGCCTTGGTCCCGATCTTTTGACGCATGTCGTCGAATTGATTGAACGCGGTCTGCGCCTTCGCGTTGGCCTTTGTGAGCTCCTCATTGGTCGACGTGAGCT
This sequence comes from Planctomycetota bacterium, assembly GCA_021808995.1. GTDB lineage: Bacteria > Planctomycetota > Planctomycetia > Isosphaerales > Isosphaeraceae > JAKBAP01. The sequence continues at coordinate 4,170 of JAKBAP010000235.1, forward strand.
TGGCGTCCGCGGCCGCGTACGCCTGATAGAGGAAGTAGCACGAGACGGTCGTGATCACCCACAAGGTGATGAACGACGCGACCGCGATCTTCAAGCCTTGAGATTCGTTGGCAGCGGCCATGGATGTTGACTCCCCCCCGAATGGCGCAGTGGCGACGTGCTCATGCAATCCGCCGGTTTGGTGATACTATGTCACACGCGAGAGGAAACGTCGGATCGGTCGGTGAAAAAACGCATGGTCAAACCACCCGCGTTCGCCCCATCATCACAACCCGTGGAATCCATAGGATTGTAAGGGTTGGATCCACGCCGGTCAAACGACTCGAATACCAGAAATCGGGACAGCGCGTCGCAAACCGACATTTGGTCGCGCGAGGGGACGAATGCAGCAATGGCCGATCGCCCAACTTACTATATTCTCGATGCGTTTTCCCTGATCTTTCAGGTGTTCCACGCCATCCCCGAGATGACCGGGCCGGCCGGTCAGCCGACCCAGGCGGTCTTCGGCGTCTTTCGCGACGTCCTGAACATGATCCGCGAGCGCAAGCCCGATTACCTCGCCGCCGCCTTCGATGGACCAGGGCCCGTCTTTCGATCCGAAATCGACCCAGCCTATAAAGCCAATCGGACCGAGACTCCGACCGACCTGGTGGCCCAGATTCCGGTGATTCGCCGTGTCTTCGAGGGGTTTCGGGTGCCGGTCCTGGTCGGCGAGGGGGTCGAGGCTGACGACGTCATCGCGACCCTCGCCAAGCGCGGGCTCGAGCAGGGATTCGATGTCGTCATCGTCACCGCCGACAAGGACGCTCGCCAGCTCATCGGCGACCATGTCAAGCTCCTCAACCTGCGAAAAAACCAGCTCATGGGCGAGCCCGAGCTGGCCGCCGATTGGGGCGTGCGACCCGATCAGGTGGTTGATTTTCTGTCGCTGACTGGCGATTCGGTCGACAACGTCCCCGGCGTGCCCGGGATCGGACCCGGTTTCGCGTCGACGTTTCTCAAGGAGTTCGGCACGCTTGACCAGCTCCTGGCCAATATCGACCGGGTGAAAGGGACCAAGAAACAAGAAAACCTCCGCGAGCACGGCGCGACGGCCCTGCGGGCCCGTCGGCTGGTAACCCTGGTCGACGACCTCCCTCTCGAGATCGATTGGGCCCAAATGAAGGTCAAGCCGCCAGACCTGGCCGCCCTTCGCCAGCTCTGCTCCGAATGCGGCTTTCATGGTTTCCGCGACGAAATCGCCAAGCTCGACCCCACCCCCGAGGGACCCTCCCCCGAAGCCTGGTCGGCCGTGTATCACACAGTCGATAACCCCGAGGCATTCGCCGCCTTCCTCGCCGAACTGCGCTCACAGCCCCGGTTTTGCATCGACACCGAAACCACCGGGCTCGACCCGCTCCGATCGCGGATCGTGGGTCTGTCGTTTTGCTGGAAGGCGGGCGAGGCCCATTACCTGCCCCTCATGGCACCCGCCTGGGATAAGCGACTCGACCACCAGGAAACCCTGGCCGCCTTGGGCCCGATCCTGGCCAATCCCGACATCGAAAAGGTCGGTCAAAACACCAAATTCGACATGCTCGTCCTGGGTAAGGCCGGCCTGACCTGGCAAGGTCCGACCACCGATACCATGGTTTTGAGCTATCTGCTCGAGAGCGGCGAGCGAAATCACTCGCTTGACCAGCTTTCCGAGCGGCTCCTGAACCATGCCATGATTCCGATCAGCGACCTGATCGGTAAGGGGAAAACTCAGCGTTCAATGGACCAGATCGCGGTCGAGCGGGTGGCGGAGTACGCCGGCGAGGACGCCGACGCCACCTGGCGGCTCGAGCAATTGCTCACCCCACGGGTCAAGTCCGAGGGGCTCTGGGATCTCTACTCCGAGCTCGAGCGCCCCCTGATCGCCGTGCTGGCGAGGATGGAAACGGCCGGGGTCGCCCTCGACGTCCCCCTGCTCCGCGCGCTGAGCGAGGAGTTCGCGGGCCAGCTTCAGACCCTCGAGGACCAGACCTACCAGGCCGCCGGTCGCCCGTTTAACATGAATTCCCCGCCGCAACTTCGGCGAATCTTGTTTGACGAGCTCAAGCTGCCCGTGCTGGAAAAGACGCCCAAGGGCGAGCCCAGCACCGCCCAGGAAGTCCTGGAGGCACTCGCCCTCAAACACCCTCTGCCGGCCCTGATCATTCGCCACCGCCAGCTCACCAAGCTCAGGAGCACTTATCTCGACGCCCTTCCCAAGCTGGTCCATCCCGACGGCCGGATCCATGCGTCGTTCAATCAGAGCGTGACGGCGACGGGACGCCTGAGCTCGAGCGACCCCAACCTGCAAAACATCCCCGTGCGAACCGAGGAGGGCAAGCAGATCCGCCAGGCGTTCAAGGCCGGCAACCCCGACTGGAGACTGCTAGCCGCCGATTATTCCCAGATCGAGCTCAGAATCCTCGCCCATTATTCGGAAGACCCCGCCCTGCTCCGCGCGTTCGAAAACGATCGCGACATCCATCGAACGGTGGCCGCCCGAGTCTTTCACGTGGGCGAGGACGCCGTCGACGACGCGATGCGACGCATGGCCAAGACGGTGAATTTCGGCGTGGTCTATGGCCTCTCGGCCTTTGGCCTGGCCGCGCGGCTGGCGATCCCACAATCCGAGGCCGCCGCGTTCATCGAGGCGTATTTCCAGGAGTATTCCGGCGTCGATCGCTTTATCACCCAGGTTCTCGAATCCGCCCGCGCGGCCGGCCGGGTCGAAACGATCCTGGGACGCAGGCGGCCGATTTCAGGCATCAAGAACACGACCGGGCGCATCCGCAACCTGGCCGAGCGAACGGCGATCAACACCGTGATCCAGGGCTCGGCCGCCGACTTGATCAAACGCGCAATGATCCGCCTGGACGCCGCGATCATCGAGCGCGGAATGCAGGCGAAAATCCTGCTCCAGATTCACGACGAGCTGGTGCTCGAGGCCCCCGTCGGCGAGATCCCGGCGCTCGCGGAGCTGGTACGAACCACCATGACCACGGCCCTCGACCTGAAAACACCCCTCAAGGTCGACATCGCCGTGGGCCCCAACTGGCTCGACGTTGAATCCTACCCGGCGAGCTGAATCACATCTTCGCGCGGGAAAGGCATTGCCCGTCGGGCGGCTTGTCAGGTGTCAACATAGATCTTACGAGGAATTTCGATGATAAGGCCGCGACATCCGGATAAGCACATCAAGGCCGCGATCGGCTGCCCGGAATCATTGGGGTGGCGCGTGGCCCTTTCGAACCGACACGCTTGGGGACGTTTGTATTGTCCATTGACGACAAGGGCGGGCTGTATTGTGAGTGTTTGATCTACCCCTCGGAGTGGGGAAAACCACGCTCGCGACATCAGGCGGGCGATTGGCCCCTGCCCACATGCCGGAGGCGTGATGGCGAATCGAAGAGGGCGAGACGGAAATGCAATCCCAGAGTCCGAGTGACCGTGAGGAGGACTTTGTCCTGGTTGTCGAGGGTGTCGCCGAGCTCAATGCGGAGGTCGAGAACGCGCTTTTCGAGTCTGGGTGCGACGACGCGACGGTCAGCGTTCGATCAGGGCGGATCTTTCTCTCGTTCACTCGTATCTCCCCTCGCGCCGGGGGGCGATTTTGAGTGCGATCCGGGATGTCATGAAGGCCAAGATCGGTGCTCGGATTCTCAGGGTCGACGAGAATGACCTGGTCACCCAGTCGGATATCGCCCACAAGATTGGCGGGAGCCGTCAGCTTGTCCAGCAGTTCATTTCCGGCGCGCGCGGACCGGGCGGATTTCCCGCGCCGGCGTGCCGGCTTACGGACCGAGCGGCCCTCTGGCGCTGGTGCGACGTCGCCGGTTGGCTCTGGGAAAATGGGATGATCAAGGAGGAAGATGTCCGCGCGGCCGAGGACTCCGCCGTGATCAACAGCGTGCTGGACTTTGTCTACTTCAGGCGGATCAATCCCGATCTCGCCGTCGAATTGTGCGCGGAGCTCACGCTTCCGTTCGT
>JAKBAP010000236.1:0-5584 GCA_021808995.1 Planctomycetota bacterium
GGCGCATGCGTCGCTAGAAAGGCGTCCACAACCTCGGCGGTCGGCAGGTTCGACACGTCGAACGAAAAGCGGACGCGGCCGGCTTTCTTGTCGAGGCCCATGGAAACCGGCTTGCAATGCCCACGCGTCACGAGGTCGTAGGCCGTCGTGTCCGGCCCAACGACCGCGTCTTTCTTCATGGCCCCCGTTTCGATCAACCGCGAGGCCACGCAGCGTGCGATCTCGGCGCGGGCGGTCCGAATGATGTCCGCATTATTCGAGTTGTCCCACATCACCAGTTCTTCGATGAAGTTGAAGAGCTTGGCCCGCTTGTCGCCGGCGCGGCCCTCATCGACCGTCCCGTCGGCCTTGCGATAGGCCGGGTCGCTGTCGGGATCATCCACCAACGACGAAAACAACACCGCCCGGCAAGCCGCCAGCGGCCGCCGCGCCCACCACAGATGCAGGGTGCTGGGGTGCCCGTGCCGAATGGACTTTTCACGAGCCGACTCGGCATTGATGGCCACGAGCGGCAGGCCGACTTCGATCAGCTTCTTGCGGTAGGGTGCGGTCATTGTTCCCCCGGCAAGGCGTCTTGCAGCCTACGGATTTGGGTTTTGGAATCGCCGGGCTTCGACTTCAGACAATCGACGCAACCCATTGATGTCTTGAGAATTACGGAGCTTCGGCGGCGTCCGTCGCCGAGGCGGATTTGGGTCAAGATACGGCCGGAATTGGGTTTTGGCACGATGGCTGTCATTGGGCGGCACCTCCGGGATACCAGCGGCCACCCTTGGTACGGCCAACGCTGTGAGCCTTCCCTTCCGTTTTCAGTTCCTTCAGCATCGCCTTGAGCTGATCTCGCGACACCGACGGGAACTCTCCGAGCATGTCGGCCAGTGTGCAGCCATCGCTCCGACGGCCTTCGATGTACTGAACGAGGACGGCCTTCGCGGCGTCGCGGTCGAGCATCTGCGCCCGATCCGTCGCGGAGTAGTGCTGCGAACTCAACACGTAGCGGGTGCCCCGCCCGTGGCCATTGGATTCGATCAGGCCCGCCTTCTTCAAAGACGCGAGAACCTCGCGGTCGCCCTTCGGGATCGGTTCTTCTCGTCGGACCAGGTCGAAAACGAGATACTCGTGAGCCGAGAAGGGGCCACCGCGTTCCGCTTCGGTCTTTTTCAGGAAGAGGATAAAGGCCGGGTCTTGCATCTCGCCATACAGGATGAGAGACACTTCATGGGCATCAGAGCGCGAGTAGTCCGGCAGTTGCTTGCTGTCGCAGATCGACTCCTCGAACATCCGGTTTGCGCCCTGACCGGAGCGCTCGACGAGTCCGCATCGCAGAAACGCTTCGGCAATCCGCCGGTTGCGAGGCAACTGCCGGTCGATGATGTTGTCGGGCGTGATACCCTTCGGAAAACCACCCGGACTTACGATCTCCAGGCGGCGCGGGTACTGGCGAATGAAGACGGAACCGGGATGACGATAGTCGCGGTGGGCAACGGCATTCAGGATCGCCTCGCGGACGGCCGTCTCCCGAAACGTCGGAACGTGGTGCATCACGAAGCGTTCCTGGTAATGCTGGAGATCGTTTCGGAGATTGATGGTCTCCCAGAGCTTGTCATAAAAGAGAAGGAAGCCCTGCCGGTACTCGTCCCGCTGGTTGGCTGGACCGGAGGCTTCGGAGGATCGGTACTCAAACACGACCTCGGCCTGGGCAAGAAAACGGCCAAGCGACGGGCGCGTTCCCAGCAGGATCAAGGCGGCATAGGTGACGCCACCGTCAGTAAGCAGTTCCGCGTCCTTGAGCAGTTGTTGGGCTGGCAACTCGCTGAGTCGCTTGTTCCCGGAGTTTGCAAGCCACCGTTGTCGGAATGCTTCGATGGCAGCCGGGTCCAGGTCTGCGAGGGTCGCCTTTGGGCAAATTTCGGCGGAATAATCGGGGCCGGCCTCATCGAAGATGCGGCGCAGCATGTCCGGCGTCATCGGCACCAGGTCTTCGCCGGCGCGCATCCAGTAGGCACCTTCGACGGCGATGGGCATGCCGATGGGCCGAGCCGGCGCGGTAAAGACCAGCACCCGGCCGTCGGGGTGCATGATCTCGCCGGCCTCGATTCGCAAGCGGAGCCTCTCGATCAGTCCCGCCTTGGTCCGCTCCAGGTCGGTGAATACCTGGCTGCCCACGACTTGGCGAGGCCGTGTATCGGTGACGCCCAGAACGATGGAACCGCCTCCCTCGTTGGCCAGCGCAGCGCAGTATTTGACGAGCTTCTCGAAATGGAAGTTGTTCTTGGCTTCCTTGAATTCGAGATGCTCGCCTTCTTTGGCGTGCAGCCATTCCTGCAACTGCTGGCCCGATGCGGTCATGCCGGCTCCCCGGCTTGGGCCAGCAGTTTATCCAGGTCGTAGTTGACGCTGGTCGCCTTGAAGTCCGGTTCCTTCTCGAAGGGGGTGCGGCAGTAGCGAACCTGGGTCGAGTCCTGATCGATGATCACCACGGCTAGAATGAACTCCTCGGGCTTGTTGAGGCCGGTGAGGATTTCGTTCTTGGTGATGGTGACGGTCTTGGTGCCCTTGGCACGGCCCTTGACCTTGATGAACCGAAGAAGTCCCGTGCCGGCGATGGATGATTCGATGTCGTAGCCGAGATTCTGGTCGCTGATGTCGCGCGGCGCGAAACCAAGCCTGCGCTCCGCCGCCATGACGGCTTCCATCGCCATTAGCTCGGACCGTTCGGTGTCGATGGCAAACGTCGGGGACGCGGCCTCCTCTTCGCCGCGAAGCTTTCGGAGCAGTCCCACGGGAACGATCATCGCCCCACCGAGACTAACTGGGGGCAATGCCGAGAGCTTTCGCTCCTGCTCAAGCTCCATCAGCCGCTTTTGAAGTCGGCCGGTCAGGTCGTCGGCCCGTTGCCGTGCCAGCCCGGAATTGAGCCTCGCGTTGGTCTTGCCGGCAAGCTCCTGGTCCTTGAGTTGTGCGGCCCGGTGGTCCCAGTAGTTGATTTCTTTCGTGAGGCGATCCTGCACGGCCGCTTTGGTCTTTTCATTCACCTCTTCCTTACGCTTGCGTAGCTCGTCCAGATGCCGCGGAACAAGGTGGATGGCGGCATGTTCCATCGCCAGCGTTTCCAAGTCCTGGCGCAGCCAGTTCGGTGCGTCGAACTTCGCCAGGGCAGCAGCTTCCACAGCCGTCATGGGCCGATAGTCGAGATACGGTGCCGGCCCGGCATTTTTCGCCTCGCCGCTCGGCCCCACTTCGACGAATTGCATCCTCTTTGAGACGACACGCCGATTCCCGGCCCGGTCGATACTGGCGTCCTGGATGGCGTGTTCAAGGAAAAGCAGTGATCTGGGCTGGTCGCCTTCATCCGTGTCATCGACCAGAATGGCACCGCGTTTCAGCAGGTCTCGGTAGCGCTCGATGATGAGGTCGAGCGTGGCATCGAGCAACGGATGGCCCGGGCAGACGAATGCCGCCAGGGTCTTGCCCGGCACGCTGATCAGGGTCTTGTCAAAGGCGATCCGCTCGTATCGCTGCAAGACGGCCTGGCCCCGGCCAATCTCCCGGTCGCGGTTTCGGATTACAGCCGGAACATGCTTAATCTCGTAGCGGTTAGTCTCTCGTTCGTGAATCGTCCCGCCAAGCAGCTTGAATGCTTCCAGGAAGAACGCGGCGATGAAGTGCGGTTGCAGTCTGCGGGCGTCGGCGCGTTCCATCTCCTCGCGGATTCGTCGGACTCTCGTGACGTCCATCGAATCGTGCGTGAGCGATCTCCCTTCCACCAGATCTCGCAGGTGCTCGCGGTCGAGCGCCTGGTCGACGACCTGGAACAGCCTGGCCTTGACGTCGGCGTTGTCGCCGTAACGGATGGCTTCGAGGAGCAGCTCGCGAAGCGGCCGGTCCTCGAAGGTCAGTTGACCGAGTACGTCAAAGACCTGGCCGCCCAGGGCTTTTCGCTCTTCGTCCAGTTTTTCGAGGAGCCGGTAGTAGACCTCGCCTTCGCGGGTATCCTTGGCGACAAGGTTCCACAGGTGGCAGACTTCGGTCTGCCCGATGCGGTGGATGCGTCCGAACCGTTGTTCCAGGCGGTTGGGGTTCCAGGGTAGGTCGTAGTTCACCATCAGGTGGGCGCGTTGCAGGTTGATGCCTTCCCCGGCGGCGTCGGTCGCGACGAGGATTTCGACTTCCTTGTCGTGTTTGAAGGCTTCCTCGGCCTTGCGCCGCGCCTCTCGGCCCACTCCGCCGTGAATGATGACGACGGCCTCGGGGCGTCCAATGAGAGCGCGAATCCTCTCGGTGAGATAGTTCAGCGTGTCGCGATGCTCCGTGAAGATGACGAGCTTGCGGCGATGCCCGTCGGCGTCGAACATCTCGGTGTTGTTCTGGAGAAGCCGCGAAAGCTCGTCCCATTTGCGGTCGGTGCCGGATTGCCGGACACGGAGGGCGGTCCGCGCCAGACCGGTCAACTGATCGATTTCGGCGCGAAGCTCGGCGATGGTGCGGGCGGCGGTCGCTTGATCGACGACCCGCTCCTCGGTCTCTTCCAGCTCGGCGTCGGGCGCGTCGTCGAGGTCTTCGATGTCGTCGGCGGAGAGTGCCGGCAGGCCGGCATTCCAATCGAGAGCGGCATCCGCCCCCCGCTTCAGCAACCGCACCTCGCGAAGCCGCTCTTCAAGGCGTTCGCGGCGGCGCTTCAGGGATTGGTAGATCGCCTCGGGCGAGGACGCCAGGCGACGCTGCAAGATGGTGAGGGCGAAGCCAACGGTCCCCTTGCGTCCCTCGTTTTCCAACGCCTCGGCTCGGTTGAACTCCTCACGGACGTAGTCGGTGACGTCCTTGTAGAGCTCGGCTTCCCCGTCCGAAAGCGCATAGCTGACCGTGTACGCCTTTCGCTCCGGGAAGAGCGGCGTGCCGTCGAATTTGAGGAGCTGTTCCTTGACCAGCCGACGCATCATGTCGCCGGAGTCGGAAACGTGCACCCCGTCGCGGAACCTGCCCTCGAAGCGATCGCCGTCAAGCAGCGCCATGAAGAGCTGAAAGTCCGCCTCCTTGCCGTTATGCGGCGTCGCGGTCAGAAGCAGGAACTGGCGGGTCAACGTCGAGAGCAACTGGCCGAGCCGGTAGCGTTTCGTGTGCTTGACCTCGTTGCCGAAATAGGTCGCGCTCAGCTTGTGAGCCTCGTCGCAGACGATCAGATCCCAGTCGGTCCGCTGGAGTTTGGCCTGTGTATTCTCGTTCCGGCTGAGCGTGTCGAGGCGGCAGATGGCCAGGGAAACCTCGTTGAACCAGTTGCCGGTCCTTGCCGCCTCCAGGGCGTCCTTGGTCATGATCTCGAACGGCAGGTGAAACTTGCGGTCGAGCTCGTCCTGCCATTGCTCGACGAGATTGCCCGGGCAGACGATGAGGCAGCGCTGAAGATCGCCTCGGGCGACCAGCTCGCGGATGAAAAGGCCGGTCATGATCGTCTTGCCGGCCCCGGGATCGTCCGCCAGGAGAAACCGGAGTGGTTGGCGGGAAAGCATCTCGCCGTAGACCGCGGTAATCTGGTGCGGCAAGGGCTCGACAAGCGACGTATGGACGGCGAGCAGCGGATAGATCG
>JAKBAP010000236.1:5594-8157 GCA_021808995.1 Planctomycetota bacterium
CCAGACGGATGCGGTTCGCCTCGGAAAGCAGGCGGAACAGCGCACCGTCGCCATCGAAGCTCCAGGGCTTGCCCGCCTCCACGATTTCGAGCGTCGGTTCACGGTCGCGGTAGAGCAATTCGTTGCCGAGTCTTCCCGCGCTGTCCTTATAAGTGACCTCAATGGCGACCGTCCCGAGCCAGCGCGCGTCGCTGATCGTGACAAGGCCGTCGGGAAGGATGCCCCTCACAGCCGCCCCGCGCGTAATCGATTCGAGTGTCGCCATTTAACCGCCCGTATGGTTTTCCGGTGTTCTCGCGAGTTGCCCGTTCTCGTGGCTGAGGTCAATCGTCGCCTGCTTCACGATGCGTGAAACATGAGCTCACCTTCGGAATAGAGAGCAGGCGAGGATAACGAAAGTTGACGATTCCAAAAACCCAGGGGAGCGAGAAGGGACGGAGTCGACGAGATTACCCCGACGAATGCGATTGTGGTGATACTAGCGGGCTCGGTGCGTCGTCTTTGTGCCGCCGGTTCAGATTGACACGTTCCGGGAATCGTGCCGTTGAGTCCAGGGGCCGTTCCCCGTCGATCCCCATGGACGAACCAATCCCTGGGGCGGGACTCGCTCTAGAGGATTGCTCACTGGTGGACTTCGCCGCCGCCGTGATCGGGCCGCCAGATCGTGGCGGACGACCCGAAATCCAAGGAATAAGGGGTTACGCCTTTCGACGCAACCCCTTATCCGCTGAGTGCCGAAGACAGGAGTTGAACCTGCACCCCCCGTTAGGAGGACTAGGACCTGAACCTAGCGCGTCTGCCAATTCCGCCACTTCGGCCGAGGATTCTATTAGAAGATGCCTCGTAGGGAACGTCAAGAGGAACGGGAGGACGTTAATTGGCCGACGGCAGTTCGAGAACCTCGAGCCGGGTCGCGGTCGTGCCTGAGTGAAACACGCGCTGGGTCGCCTTCTGGAAGTCGGATTCCTTGGCCGAGTAGATATCGACGAACTTCTGCGGGTTGCGGTCGATCAGGGGAAACCATGAGCTCTGAATCTGCACCATGATCTTATGGCCGGCGCGGAAGGAATGGGCGACGTCGGGCATCTCAAACGAAATCGGGGTGGTCTGGCCTGGCACGAAGGGGACGGGCTTCGAGAGGCTCTCGCGAAATTTGCCCCTCATCACGTCGCCGCGAACGAGCATCTGATAGCCGGAGAAATCGGCGGTCGGGCGGGGCGGCTCCGGAAAACCTCCCGTCCGGGCCACGGGAACAGTCGGAGGAAGAGGGGGATAATCACCGGGGAAAACGTCGATCAGCTTGACGACGAAATCGGAATCCGTCCCCGTGGTCGAGACGAAAAGCTTGACCTTGATCGGGCCGGTCACCGTCACGTCGCGCTTGAGCGGATCGGTCGCGTAGACCAACACGTCGGTTCGCCGGGCGGCCATGCGCTGGTCCTTGATCATATATTCGCCGTCCATCCGCGTCTCCATCTGGGCCAAGTACGGGACGGGGTGGGCTGGATCGCTCACGTATTCATCATGGGACGGTTCCGCGCCAGCCTCGGGCGGGGCGAATCCAAGGCCGCCGTGGGGCTGTAAATAGAGCGACCGCTCGCGCGTGCCCTTGGGCGGCCAGGAATCATAGGCCCGCCACTGGTCCGAGCCGGTCTCGAAGACATGGGCCTCGGGAAAGGTTCCGCTCCCCTTCCCCTTGAGGTAATACTCGAAAAAGGGGAACTCGATCTGGTCACGAAAGTATTCCGAGGTCTTCGCGTGAAACGAGATCGGGCCCAGGCTCGCGCCGTCGCCCCGCGCCCAGCCGCCGTGCCGCCAAGGACCCATCACGAGGATGTTGGTCGCGCCGGGGCTCATGCGCTCGACGTTCTTGTAGGTCTCGAGCGCGCCAAAGAGATTCTCCGCGTCGAACCAGCCGCCAACGGTCATCACGGCCGGCTTGATGTTTCGCATGTGCGGGCGGAGGTTGTGGTCCCGCCAGAAGGAATCAAAGGTTCCGTGGTTGGTGATATCGGTCCAGAACGCCACGTCTCCCTTGAAATATCGGGCGTCGACGTTCGAGAGAGGGCCGAGCTTGAGGAAAAAGTCATAGCCATCGGCCGTGTCGTAGGGGATCTCGTGGCGCGTGACGGCCTTGGTGGGCACGGGGCGGGGATGGCCAAACGACGCCAGGAAATTAAAGGCGTGGGGGAGTAAGAGAGCACCATTGTGGTGCCAATCATCCCCCGTGAACCAGTCGGTGACGGGTGCCTGGGGCGAGGCGGCCTTCAGGGCGGGGTGGGCGTCGATCATGCCGGCGGCCGTGTAAAAGCCCGGGTAGGAGATCCCCCACATGCCGACGCGGCCGTTGTGCGTCTTGAGATTCTTGATCAGCCAGTCGATCGTGTCGAAGGTGTCGGTGCTCTCGTCGATCTCGTTGGGGCCTTTCTTCGCGTCAAGATGGGGGCGCATGTTGACGAACTCCCCTTCCGACATCCATTTTCCCCGCACGTCCTGATAGGCGAAAACATATCCCTCGATGGCGAACCGTGGCGAGGGGCCGAGGTCGGCCTTGTAGGCGTCC
>JAKBAP010000237.1 GCA_021808995.1 Planctomycetota bacterium
CCAAGTTCCCCAAAATCGCACAACCACTGGATCGCGAGCATCACCACGCACCCGAAGGTGAGAGCTCTGTCCTGTTCCAATCATCCGACCAAGGGTCGCGGGACCAGAGCCTGGTCGGTTTCGAGCCAGTGCCGCGTTGCCTGGCGGGTGGTGGTTCACGGGCCGGCGCGGTTGGAATCACGCGACGGTGATGTGGGTCGCGAAACAAGAGTCCTCGCCGTCGCGGCGAACCGGCGGCATTCGTGAAAACCCCGAATCGCCAGCGAGTGAATTCCGGGCAAAACAGTCGATGACGCTCAATCCCCAGGCGCGGGCCCGAGGCTGGGACCGGAATTGACTCGCTCGCGCTTTGGGCTTGTACAGCGTGTTCGCGCGGCGGAAGTGTGCGAGGCGGTACTCAGTCGCCTTGGAGGGTCGGGGACTGGCTGCTTTTTTGGTACTCCAAAAAGATGCGTGTTCCCCTCCCGGCCACGGCCGAGCCAGGCCGGCTGGGACGTCCGATTGCCTGCTGGCACCGGGTGAGTTCCGGCAAGGCGTGGTTCCTAGGCGGGCGTGAACGGGTGCCCCGCCAGAATCCGTTGGCGCGGACGTCCGCCAGAAAAGGGTTGCGGTTCATGCGTGGGCTCAATTAGAATCCAAACCATCGATTCCCTAGAAGAACGTAGCAAGTCCAAGACGAACGCCGAGGTGTTACCTCCCGAATCGATTCCGCGGATTGTCTCGGACCTGGGGACTCAGGGAGCAACATGATGCGACAGCCAGGGTGGATGGGCGTGGCGGGCGGAATGAGCGGACGGGGGATGATCCGGGCGCGACGGCGAGCGCGACTGGAAATGGAGCCGCTTGAGCATCGAGCCCTCTTGTCGACGATTACCGAGTATCCCACGGTCTCGGCGAACGCGGGCCCCAATGGGGTGACGGTCGGCCTGGATGGCAACATCTATTTCAGCGAGTTTAACAAGGGAGCGATTGGCGCTCTCAACACCTCGACCGGCGCGGTCAGCGAGGTCTCCATCCCCGGCACCATCCCCGGCCCCTACTCGATCACGACCGGGTCGACCGGGACGATCTATTTCACCGAGCCCACCAACAGCGTGATCGGCATCTATCACCCCACGACGGCCACTTTTAGCTCGGTCACGACGCCGACGGCCAACGCGGGGCCGCGATTCATTACCCTGGGTTCCGACGGTAACATCTATTTCACCGAGCCGGGCGCCAACAAGATCGGAATGCTCGACACCTCGACCAACACCATCACCGAGTACCCGGTCCCCACCGCCAATGCCTCGCCCTATGGCATTACCAGCGGACCCGACGGCAATATCTATTTCACCGAGGATTCCGGCGACAAGATCGGCGAGCTCAATCTCACGACCCACGCGATCACCGAGACGGCCGTGCCGACCGCGAGCGCGGCCCCTTACAGCATCGCCACCGGGCCCGATGGTAATCTCTGGTTCACCGAGTTCAATGGAAACCAGATCGGCGAGCTCAATCTTACGACCCATGTGATTACCGAGTATCCCGCCGGCCCCTCGGGAACCACGCCGACGGAGATCACGGCCGGGCCCGACGGCCTGCTCTATTTCACCGAGCTCAACAACGACGGCATCGGGACCATCAATCCCACGAGCCACGCGATCGCGTCCCTGCCGATCCCGACAACTGGCTCGCAATCGCTGGCGATCGTGACCGCGCCGAATGGCAATCTGTATTTCGCGGAATCGGCGACCTCGAAGATCGGCCAGATCGCCCTTTCGACCAACCTGGTGTTCACGACCGAGCCCACCGCGACGGTGATGGCCGGGACATTCATCACGGTGACGGTCAAGGATGAATACGCGACCGGCGTGGTGAACGAGTCATATAGTGGTAATGTGTCGATTGCCCTCTCCAGCGATCCCGCGGGGGGAACGCTGACCGGAACCTTGACCGAGGCGGCGAATTTGGGTCAGGCGGTCTTTCCCGACCTGCTGGTGGCCAAGGCCGGCGCGGGGTACGCGCTCGGGGCCTCGGCCGCTGGATTCTCGAGCATTGTCTCGACCGGTTTCACGGTGGTTCCCGGCGCGGCCAGCCAGCTCGTGGTGGTGGCGCAGCCCCCCGCGTCGATGATGGCCGGGTCGAACTTTGGCGTGGCCGCGGTGATCGAGGACTCCTCGGGCAACGTCGTCACGAGCTATACGGGCAATGTGATCCTGGGCTTCGCCGTCAATCCCACCGGCGCGACCTTGTCGGGGACGACCACCGTCGCCGCGAGTGGTGGGGTGGCCCAGTTCCCTGGCCTTTCGATCGCGACGGGGGGGACTGGGTTTGTGTTACAGACGGCCGCGGCCGGGCTCACGGCCGGCCTGACTTCCCCCTTCACGGTGACCCCCCCCACGCCGCCGCCACCACCCCCATCCGCGCCGACGGTCATTGGCGAGCAACTGCTCTTCACCCGCCGGTTCAACAAGAAGGGCAGGCCGATCGGTAAGCCAATCTTCGTGGGGTATGGCTTGACTTACAGTACCGCGATGTACGGTCCCTCGGTGGCTTCGCCTGGTAATTACCAGCTCGACGCGATCCAGATCCGGCGGTTCCGGCATCGGATCATCCGGATCTTGCATCCGTTGCCGTTCGGGATCAATTACGTGACCGCCACGAACACGGTCGACATCCTGGTTCGGGGCAAGCCGCCGTTTCCCAAGGGGGGCCAGATCACGATCATGGCGGGCGCGCCCACGGGAGTGGAATCGACGGCTGGTCTGTTCCTCAATAGCGGCGTGAATGGCGTCTTCCAGATCGGGCCTCATTCCCGGTATATCAACTGATCGCCCTAGGTCGCGTGCCTTGGAGTCTCGGGGACTGGCCGCTTTCTTGGCACTCCAGGAAGGATGCCTGTCCCCCTGGCTCGCATGGCCCCGCATGGGCAGGGGAACGGGCCAGGGCCGAGAGGGCCATGAAAGCAGCCAGTCCCCGACTCTAGGGGGTGGGATACGGGCCCCACTCGCGGGCGGGCGGGCTGAGCGCGCGTCGGCGGGGTTGCCGGGGAACTCACTCGCGGGCGCTTCGGGGTTGTACCCCTGGGCTCGCCTCCCTGGAGAGCCCGAGCCGCCTGGCCTCGGCCTGGGCTCGTTGTTCGTGGAGATCGGCCTGGGCGTGGTTTCCCTGGGCTCGGAAGACCTCGGCCTGGTTTTTCAGGGCCAGGAGGATGTCGGGGTGGTTCGCGCCTCGGGAGCACTGGACGCCGTGGGCGTAGGCGAAGGCAAGCTCCTGGGCCTCGTCCAGGCGTCCGAGCGCCCGCAGGACCAGGCTATAACGATAGATTGATCGCAGAGTATCGGGGTGGTCGATGGCGAGGAGTCGGCGGCGGTCGGCGACGTTTTGCTTGAGGAGGGCCTCGGCCGGGGCGAGCTCTCCCTTGGCGAGCAGGGCCTGGCCGAGGCGTTCGGCGGCCTCGAGTGTGATCGGGTCGTCGGCCACCAGGAGGTCGCGGGCAGCCGTGAGATTCGTTCGTAACAGCGTGACGGCCTGGTCGGCCTGATCGGACTGGATCAGGAGTTGGCCGAGCAAATTGGTCACGCGGGTGCCCGCCCGGCCGTCTCCCAGTTCGTGAGCGAGCCGACGCGCGCGCTCGAGGTGGTCCGCGGCCCGGTCATACTGGCCGAGCGCCAGATAGGCCCCGCCCAGGGTCTCGCGGAGGGCGGCCTCGACCTCGCGATGGCCCTCGACCCAGCCGCCAAGCTGGGCCGACGCGCGATCGAGCAATTCCCGGACCGTCGGATTCTTGCCCAGCGGATCGTTCTCGGGCGAGGCGGCCGAGAGCAGGCGCTGGTTCAAGAGCTCGACGACCGACTCGGCCTTTCGCCCCTCGGCGACGGCCTCCCGCCATTTCCAGGCGACTCCCGCGAACCCTCCCACGACCGAGGCCACCACGAGCGCGGCCAGCGCGGCCACGGCCTTGTTGCGGCGGCACCATTTGACGAACCGTGTCATTCGCCCCACCGGTCGGGCCTCGATCGGCAGGCCGGCCAGGTAGCGCTCGAGATCCTCGGCCAGGGCCAGGGCGCTGGAATACCGGCGGCCGGGCTCTTTCTCGAGGCATTTCAGGCAAATGGTCTCGAGGTCGCGGTCGACCCTGGGGTTCTTGAGCGAGGGGAGTTCGGGGACGGCGTCGCGGACCATGTCGAGGATGTCGACCAGGGTGGTTCCGGCGAAGGGGGCCTTGCCGACGAGCATGGCGTAAAGGATCGTGCCCAGGCCGTGGACGTCGG
This sequence comes from Planctomycetota bacterium, assembly GCA_021808995.1. Classification (GTDB taxonomy): domain Bacteria; phylum Planctomycetota; class Planctomycetia; order Isosphaerales; family Isosphaeraceae; genus JAKBAP01. The sequence continues at coordinate 4,257 of JAKBAP010000237.1, forward strand.
TGGCCGTGGTGAGGGGCTCCTTGCCGCACGAGACCTGCTCGGGCGAGAGGTACGACGGGGTTCCCACGATCGCCCCCGGCTGGGAGAGGTCGGAATCGGCGTCGATCTTCCTGGCCAGGCCAAAGTCGGTGACGTGGGGTTCGCCATGGTCGTCGATCAGGATATTGGCGGGCTTCAGGTCGCGGTGCAAGACCCCGCGTTGGTGGGCGTGGTGGATCGCGCGTGCGATCTTGGCGGCGACCTGGGCCGATCGGGTGGGGTTGGCGGCGAAATCGACCAGTCGGCGGTCGAGGCCCGAGCCCGTGATGAGCTTCATGCTGAAAAACGGGAGCCCCTGGACGCGCCCGATCTCGAAGATCGGCACCACGTGGGGGTGGTCCAGGCTGGCGACGGCCTCGGCCTCGTTTTGGAACCGGACTCGCTCGGCCTCGGTGGCCAGGTCTCGAGACCGAATGACCTTGAGCGCGACCTCGCGCGAGAGGGCGGCCTGGCGGGCTCGATAGACAACCCCCATCCCTCCTTTTCCCAGCTCGCCCAGGATCTCGTATCCCGCGGATGCGAACGACCAGTTCAGGTCGCTCGTGGCGAGCTCGGCGTATTCGTCCTCGGGCTTCCGATGCAGGGTGTTGATGGCGGTATCGAACTCCGCCAGGCCCGCCGCCGGCCAGAGGGCCTCGATCGTGCCGGCCCATTCGGGAAACCGCTCTCGGTAGGTTTCCAGGTCGACCTCGTGTCCGCGGGCGGCCTGGTATTCGCGCTCGAGGAGGAAAAGCTCGCGAAACAGGGCGGGCCGCGAAACCTCGGCCGCCATGTCCAGATACTCGCGCAATTCCGGGCAATCGCCCCTGAGCCAGGCGGCCTCGAACTGGTCGCAGACGGCATCGATCTCGACGAGCCGCTGGGCGGCTGGGGTCGCGGTCTGGTTCGCTTGGCCGGGCATTACACGTCCTCTTCCCATAGGGCGCGGATGACATTGAGCTTACGATCGACGGTGCGCGCGGTCACGCCGAGCTCGATCGCGATCTCGACGCTCGTGAACCCCTCGAGCTTGCGGAGGGCGATGGTTTTGAGAGTGGCGTCGTCGAGCTTTTGGAGCAGGTGCTCGAGCTGATCGGCGAACTCGGCGGCGGCCTGGGGGGTGGGCTCGTCCTTGCAGAACGCGGCGAGCCCGGATGATTCGTGATCCTGGCCTGGCTTGGCCAGCCCCGATTCACCCATGACCCGGCCCCCCCCGCGCTTTTTTCGCGACTGTTTTCGCATGGCCATGATCGCCTTGCGCGCCGTCAGGGTGGCCAGCAGCCGCCAGAGGTCGTCGCGATCATCAAGCTGGGGAAACAGCCCCCGGTTCGCTCGATCGCAAAAGCTCTGGAACGCCGAAAGGGCAATGTCTTCCTCGTCAAACGAACGCTTGCCGTGCGCCGGCAGCTTGGTCCCCGCGAGCCGAACCAGCCGGCTGAAATAGCGCGACCAGACGTGCTCGATGTCCGCGCTGTCGCCGTCCTTCACCCCCGCCAGCCAACGTGTCACCGAGTCGCCATCGGACATGGTCTCGCCCTCGATCCGGTTCACCTTGCCAGTTCTTGGAAGCATAACCCAGATCCCCGGTGAAAACCATCGATCCCAAGCCCGCCACGCGATCGAACACGCTCCCTGATGATCGCCAATCAATCGGCCATCGAGACCAGCCCTCCCCGATTTTCCCGCGGGCCCTTTCCGATGGGGCGGGCGCGCCTATGGTAATCTTCCTCGTACCGGCCCTCGACCCGCCCCTAGAAAACTTCAGCGCTCGTGTCGCAGGGATCGCCATGATGGCGATCATGATGCCAGAGAGGCTCACAATGACCCCGCGTTCGCGTTGTTCCGCATTCACGCTGATTGAGCTCTTGGTGGTCATCGCGATCATCGCGGTCTTGATCGCGCTTTTGCTCCCGGCCGTCCAGGCCGCGCGTGAGGCGGCCCGGCGGATGCAATGCACCAACAACATGAAGCAAATCGGGCTGGCGATCCACAATTACCATTCCTCGTTTGATTGCCTGCCGCCGGTGGGGAGCGTCGACGTCAATTACAATTCGTCCGGGAGTGGGTTCGTGCCCCAGACGGCCTCGGTCCACCTGCGGCTGACCAACTATCTCGAGCAGCGGGCGGTGTACGACGCCTATAACTTTCAGCTTGGCGACGTCGTGAACGGCAATTCGGTCGCGGCCAACACGACGGTGATGTCGACCTTGATCCCTGGCTATCTCTGCCCGTCGGACCCGAACCCTGGCTCCAACCTGAACCTGGTGGTGGGCTATAGCGCGCGGGTGACCACGGTGAATTACACCGTCAATGGCGGCACCAACCGGCAAAATCAAGGGGGCTACACGACCGGGACGGCGTGGTGGCTGGGGGGCAACCCGGTCTACGGTCGGCGCGTGGCTTTCGCCGGCGTGACCGACGGGACCAGCAACACGGCGGCCTTTGGCGAATGGGTCAAGGGAAAGGCCGGCCGGAATTCACCCGGCGAAAACCTGGTCTACGCGATCACCCAGTTCCAGAACGGCGGCCCATTGGGGGATGTCGCGATCTGCTCGCGATCGACGACCCCGCTGTGGGACTTCAAGGGCGAATACTGGACCCTCCAGGACACCGGCCGGGGAGGGCCGTATTACCATGTCATGCCCCCCAACCAGCACGCCTGCTCGATCACGGCCGCCTTCGGAACCGTCGATTCCTTCATCGGGTCGAGCTCGTTTCACCCCGGCGGGGCGAATATGCTCCTGCTCGACGGCTCGGTTCGATTCGTGAAATCCAGCGTCGCCCTCATGACCTGGACCGCCCTGGGCACCCGGGCGGGGGGCGAAGTGTTGAGCGCGGACGCCTTGTAACCCGCGACCGCGAGGGGTATCCTCACGCACCATGAAACCCTCCACCCCATGGCATGCCGTCTTGATCGCGGTGATCGCCGCCGGACTCGCCCAACCCGCGACCGCCGGCGAGCCTGTCCGCCTGATCCTTGACACCGACATCTGCGGCGATTGCGACGACGTCCTGGCGCTGGGCATGATCCACGCCCTCCAGTCACGCGGGCAGTGCCGGCTGCTGGCGGTCACAATCAGCGTCGACCACCCCCTGGCCCCCCCCTTCGTCGACGCCGTCGACACCTTTTACGGCCGAGGCGCGATCCCCATCGGCACCGTCGGACCCGGCGGGGTCGTCGAAAAGAGCGCGTTCCTCTCCCTGGTCGACGAAAAACAGCCCGACGGTCAATGGCGATTCCCCCACGACCTCGAGCCCGGGGCCGCTCAGCCGGCCGTCGACCTCCTACGAAAAACCCTGGCCGCCCAGCCTGATCACAGTGTCGTCGTCGTCCAGGTGGGCTTTTTCACCAACCTGGCCCGCCTGCTCGAGTCCCCGCCCGACTCCCATTCGCCGCTGCCAGGCCGCGAACTGGTCGAGCGCAAGGTCCGCTTGCTCTCGCTCATGGCGGGGGCGTTTCAAGCAATCGATGGCGACCCTCGGTACCGCGAATACAACGTCGTCCGCGACGTCCCCCGGGCGCGGGCCGTCGCCGAAAAATGGCCCACGCCCATGGTCTATAGCGGTTTCGAGGTCGGGATCGCCCTTCCCTACCCAGCGGTCAGCATCGAGCGCGACTATTCCTACGCCCACCCCCACCCGCTCGAGGCCGCCTATCGCCGCCGCAACCCCCCCCCACACAATCGCCCCACCTGGGACCTGACCAGCGTCCTCTTCGCCATCGCCCCGGATCGCGGCTATTTCGACCTCTCACCCAAGGGCAAGGTCCAATTCACCGCCGAAGGCGCGACCACCTTCACCCCCGACCCCAAGGGCAAGGACGCCTATCTGATCCTCCGCGAACCCCAGAAACCCCGAGTG